>NZ_BRLB01000007.1 GCF_027923465.1 Vallitalea longa | reverse complement strand
ATTTACCTAATGATGTAGAGGATGGAGATTCCGATTTAGATGATAGTATCATTAAATCATATAGTTGTACCGTTGAAGTGGAGTACTATAGGCAGTGTCATGGAACAGCTACAAAAACAAACGAAGCTCAATTAACCAAGAAAGCCCCAATCCCCCAAGGTTATCCCATAGCAATCTTATCAGTTCCCGAAGAAGTCCTTGTAGGTGAAGAAATAATAGCAGATGGTTCAGCTTCCATAGCTCCAGAAAGATCATACATAGCCAACTACAAATGGCAAGTAGAAGCCAAAGACCTACCAAATGAAGAAGGCAAGAAAATCATAAAACTCAAATATGACGAACCCCAAACTGTAACCATAACATTGACCATAGTAGATAATAACGGAAAAACCGATAAGTCAATAAAAGACGTAATCGTTAAAAAGAAAGAAACGGTTAAGCCACCCTCAAACTGGTGTCCAGACGTATCCCTTACTGGTCCTACGTTAGTTATGCAGGGAGACTCTTTCACACTAAACATAAGTGCAGAAGATAAAGAAGATGGTATGTTAAAACCAACACTAAGTAAACCATCATGTCTAGTATTAGACAGCTCAGTACAAAACGGAAGAAATAGAGCCAAATTCACTAAAGAAGGTACATATACAGTTACAGCAAAAGCTACAGACAGTGGTGGTAAAAGTGATACTGATAGTATTGAGATAGAAGTATGTCCACCTAAACCCTTTGCAGTAATAACCGAAAAGGGAGATTACAAAATAGGACAAACAGTAGTACTGGACAGTTCAAAATCACAGCCAGTAAGTAGAACATATCCTATTGATTGGAAACTCACTAAATGGAAAATAAAGCCCCTTGGAGATCTGACTAGCAGTGATATTTTCTATAAGAAACTTAATGACAGAGAAACAGCATTTACCTCTAAAAAAACAGGGGAAGTAGAAATATCTCTTACAGTTACTAACACATTAGGCTATTCCAATACAAGAACAATAGAACGAACTATCATAGGAGATACACCTCCAAAAGCCGACTTCACTCTTGTAGAAAAAGTATACAGAGACAAAGACAATGATAGGAAAGCTATAGTGAAAGCATTTGATAAATCAACTAGTCCAGATGGAGATACAATTACTAAAAGAGCATGGTTTTATGCATTTGACAGTAACAATGACGGTGTTTTCTCCAATGAAACCTGGTACTACAATAACGGTACATCCTGGATAGATACCAAAACAACCTATGACAACATATTTTCTTTTGCTGATACTATAGAAACAGGTAACTTGACAGATGTTGCTGTAGAGACAAAAAAAGTAGGTAAATATAAATTTGTACTGAAAGTATACGAAGAACATGATAACAGACTTTTAGAATTTATTGATATGTCATATATTCTAACAGATGATACAGAAGATAAGCCAGCCAAAGAATGTATATCGGAAGTTGACAATATAGCACCTGTAACGTCAGTTAAAGTAGATATCTCCAAAGATGAAGTCTATGACATAGTAGTTGCAACAGATTATAAAGATACTGATTTGATGAATCTTAAAACACAAATTAATCTGTTAAAATCAACAGCATTTGCTAACAATAAAGACTTTAATGTACATATGATTACAGACCAGAAAAAAATAGGAGAACAAAAAGAAACCAAAGATTACAATAGCTATGCAAGAATAATTGATTTAAAGTACTATTTTGAAAAAGGTTTCTATCAATATGCCAATAAGGATGATGATAGAGATAAAGAGATAGATTATCATCATGACTTACAAGAAGAGAAAATAATCTATGAAACAACTCAAGGCTATACAAAACCAACTATAGAATTCCAAAAAGGTGATAAAGTAAACTGGACTACAAAGACATTTTCTAAAAAAAGCGAGAATCAACATAATTCATATGAGCTTGAAGGAACAGAATTTCAATTTTATAATCCAGATAATAAAGCAGGTACACTTGTAACACATAGAGAATATACAGACGGATGGCAACAAATGCTAGACGGTGATTATGAATTTATCGCATGTTGGCTATATCACAATATAGTCATAGACGATATAACAGTTAAAGTAGGTGATACTTGGGAATATACCAATTCTACTCCTCACTACTTCTACCATGACATAAATAGTATTGATTTTTCAGATGTTAAAAATATTAGATATGATAAAGACAGTAAGAAGATATTTTTATGCTTTATAAAAGGAACAGATTTCGATTATAAAGATTCTGATAAATACGATTATGAAGCAGCAGGCATAGATAATGACCTAATAAATTATCTTAAAGATAACAGGTTCGAAACTTATGTCATAGCCCCTAATGATAATATAATGGATTTTAAATTTGATGCTAAAAATTATGATTCAGATATCGATACTCAGGAATACACTTTAAGAGACTTAGCACATTGCTCCAATGTTCGTGGCAGGTCAATGATAGGAAATGAAACTTCACAGAACTGGAAGGACCATCTATTACATATAACCGAAAAAAATGCTCTTGTGCCAACAGGAACCAAAATTGATGATAATACCATAACACTTACTTTTGATGAAAATTTTGATGAAGGTGATGAACTGAAATTATCCCTTATACAACAACAATATAAATTAGCTGACCAAGCAGGCAATCAATTAGATGGGGCAAAAATAGATTATGATATCAAAGTAGAAAATGACATGAAGCAATTATCAAGCCTTTACTTCTCTTATCCTCCATACCAAGAGATAGTTAATGATAAAGTTCAAGTGAAAAAAATATTACCTGGGATCGCAATTTATGAAGATGATAAAGGAGTAACTAAATTTATTATTACGGATGAAGAAGATAATAGAATATCAGATAATATAAGAGAACTGGAAGGTACAAGTATTAAAGATGTATTAATCCTACCTCATAGTATAGTAGTGCTAAAAGCTAATGGAAGTGTAGAATCCAGTGGATATATTTGTAAAGATGGTCATTATGAATACAAACTTGATTCAAAATGGTCAAATATGAAAAAAATTATTTATAGGAGAAATGTACTGTATGGATTAAAGAAGAGTGGTGATGTTATTAGGACAGGAGTGTATGACTCATATGGTATCGGAAATATTTACTATGATAATGAATATTATAAGTCAAATATAGTAGACATGTATACTAATAGAAGCTATATACATTTTATTAAAGAAGGTGATGATATGGAAGATATAGATGAAATCATTACCAATGGTCAAAGTGAACTTATATATTTAAAAAAAGGTGATAAATATTATGTGTCAGGTAAATTAATGGATTTGGATTATCCTGTTAAACAAATAATACCTGTAGACTATTATGAAGTTCTAGTCATTAAACCAGACAATTCTTTTTATGTGATTGAAATAGATAGTAGAGAATTACAAAGAGAAAATAGATATGAAGATGAACGGGTAAGTGATATTTATAACGTTGGCAAAATTAAAAGTATTGCCATGATTCGTGAGAATAATGTATGGATACAAGGTACAGAAGATGATTTTTACCTTAGAAATAGTTATACAGACAGAACAGAATCAAGATATATAAAAATTGATGATATCGATCACATAATAAATAGTACTACTAATGATGATATAATCATTGTTATGAAAAATGGGAAAAGACATTCTTTTCTTAATAGAGACACCTATTCCAATAATTATGAAAAGACAATGAAAGAATTAGAAATTCCATCCGATGCCAAAAATTACTTTATCAATAATTTAGGAAAAGGATATATGCTACAAGATAACAATTATTACTCCAGTATTACAGATTATGAAAATAAACATTATGATTACCGTGAAGATGATTATGTATACGATACCAAAAAAAAGAATGGTAAATTTGATAAAATAATATCAGATTATAATTTTGCTATATATCTAAAAGACGGCAAAGCAGATGTAGAAGGTGGTTCACGTGTACAAGAGAATTTTGGTAGTATAGCATCATATGATGATATAAAAGATATAATAAAAATAAGGGTATACGATTATTACAGAATATTATTTATAATAAGAGAGAACTATATCTCGTATAAACGTGAGCATAAAGATGATGACTTTCCTGAAGGTCTAAAAAATTACAATGACTTTAGAAAGAAAGATATTGTCAAATATCTTGTAAACGTTGAAAAAGGTACTGATATATCAGAAGATGCCGAAGATAATATACACCTATATGGACTATCAAAAGACGGTAACCTATATAGAACAGATAAATCTCCAGGTTTAAAACTAATTGCATCAAAGGTTCAAGATATATTTAGACTAGAGGATGAAATAATTTATCTCTTTGAAGATGGTACTCTTAGTAAATATGGAGATGGCAAAAAATACGAAAAATATGAGGGTATGTTTATTACCCCACAATTCATTACTCTAAAATTAAAAGGAACAGACACAAAAGTATCAATAAGTAAAATAGGTGCACAAACAGATTATATAGGTAAACTAAGAGAAAAGGTAGACTATACAATGCCTTTAGGAAAGACACAAATACATTTAGGCGAACATGTCAATGGTGGTAAGAAGTTTATGTACAAGATATTCTCCAAAGACGAGAATTCAATAGAAGAGATATTATACAATCAACCTATTGACAGGACTTGGAAAGAAGTAAAAAACTTAGACCTTATACAAGCAGAAAAAGATTATTATATTGGTGTTGTAGAAGTTGATATCTATGATAGAGTTATTCGTTATAGTACCATGAAAGCCAAATCAGAATAGAAGGTGGACCAATGAAAAAAACAAAGATTATCTCATATTTATTAACATGGTTATGTATATTAGGGTATTTTTGTTCTAATTCAGTAACTTTGATGGCTGCTAGCTCTATTAAACCTACAATATACACACAGCAAAACAATTGTACAATAGGAAATAATGAAAAATTAAGAGTTCATGTTAATACAAGATGTTCAGTATATCTATATAGCGTAAAATATCCTGATGTGGAATCATCCTCAGACCTTAGTAGAAAGGGTAAATACATAAAAAGATGTACCTCTGGAGGTTTTTATGATATTACTTTAAAGGATGTACCTGATGGTTGCTATAGGTTATATGCAAAAACTTCATCATATGGCTATAACAACAATAATATATCATTACCTTCCAAAACCATAGTCCAAGTAGACAACACCAAACCAGAAGTAGTAGACATAAATGTAAATGACAATGAAGTGAAACTCTACTATAACGATACAATAAGTCCAAAAACCAAAGGCAATAACTTCTACTTGCAAAAAGTATTCAATGCTTCATCATCCGTATGCGTTATATCCGATGAAGATATGGTTGATTACGAACTGATATTTGATGATTACGAATCAGACAGTAAATACACCGATAGATTTGTATTCAGTAGTTTCGACAACTCAATGTTTACCAATACTAATGGAACTCCCAATATAATAGGGAAAAAAGTTACCGGTAAAAAAACTTTCCATGAAGTAGGAAAATACAAACTAGAATACCAGGCACAAGATAATCCAGTAACCAACAATAATAAAAACTTTGATGAATACAGAAAATGGAGTAATAAAAACAATGTTAATCTATTAGTACATAGAAGACCTATAGCCAACCTTACAGTTAACTATGCCCCTAGTAAAGATAAATCACGTCTATTGATAGACAACATGAACGGTAGTGGTTATGACCTAGATCACATGGATATGTCCAATAAAGGAATAACAGGGGAACGTTACGAGTGGAAAAAAGTTGGTGAAAAAGACTATCGCATGGGTAGAATACCAACGGATCTACCTGGTACAGACTCCAACGGTATCAAAATAGAATATATCATAAGATACAGAGTAAAAGACATAGAAGGGGCTTGGAGCCTACCTGTAACATTCACTATGTCAGTAGAACCTAAACTCATACTTAACGCTAAGCTAAAAACCTATAAAACAGACTTCTCACTAGACTCTATACCTGCTAGTGAATCACTAGTACTATTTGACACAACAACTAGCTATAACAAAAGAAACCTTCTGGATATGAGTATGTATTATTATGGTAGCTGCAAGACTGATAAAATAAAAAAAGACAGTACTTATTCTGCTACAAAAGATGGAATGACTTACACTTGGAGAGATACCAAATATAAGATTCCAGAAACACTAAAAGACGGAAGATACAAATTTATTGTTAATGCAACAGATTATAATAATTCAGCTGTAAAGGATACTAAAGAGTTTAATGTCAGAGTAAAAACACCTGTAGACTTAATCCCAACCATAGAAAGGCAGATTACCTATGACAAAGAAACCCTTATAGAAGCTACAACCAGTAAATATGTTAACAATGTAAGAGTTGCTTTATTCAATGGTACTGGTTATGCTTGCACTAAAGACTTAAAATTATCAAGAACATATGGAGGTAAGAAGTACTGGAAACTCAAGTATACAGAAACCAGAAAAAACATAAGTAACAATGAGTATACTGCGAAATTCACAGCAACAACCCCTAATCATAACAGTGAAACCCGGTACAAAACATTCACCTATATTAAAAATACTCCTCCAACAGTTAAAATACTATCAATTAAACCAACTTACATTTATGAAGGAGATAATGTTTCTCTGAAAATATTGATGAATGACATTGATAAGGATACACTTGAATTACATGTCAAACTTACTAGAATAATACCAATCAAAAGAACCATAGAATCAGATACTTATACTGTCAATTATTATAATTACAATCAAAAACCATTTATAACTGACTACAATAATCTAGAAATAGGTGAATACGAAGTGCTAATAACCGTTGATGACAAGAACGGAGGTACCGCCAAGACTTCATGTATATTAAAAGTTAATGACTTAACTATAAGTGGTAAGGTAAATCATACAATCAAGTGGAATGAAAACAGGATAAAATACAATCAATCCATTAGTGGTACAGATGATTCTCCAAGGAATATCGATACTTTCTGGTCAGGTGAAAGATTTATGTTAGCCGCAGATACAACACTAATTAATAGTAAGAGTTCTGTAAAAGCACAATCTGTATTCGTTGAGATTCTAGCACAATCCACACCTATTAATATATATTTAAACAATGATAGTAGCTCAAAATGGTCAGGAGAATTATGGAATAATGATATGATACATAAATGGGGTAGAAATAAACCAGAAGAGCTAATCTTCCGATTTACTGTAAAATACAGTAATGGACATAGAGAGCAGGATGATATGACCATTACAATTGATGATATAGATGAATACTGGAGATATCATAGAAAATTTTAAAAATAGTAATATTTACCATTATTAATTAATATGGTATAATATATTTGAGAGGGTAATCAATAGTCGGGCAGTATTGACCGAATTATTCTGTAAATCGTAAAGCATACGAAAGTATGTGACACAAAGCTATAGGGTCTAAGGCTTAATTTAAGCTATGACAGCCAGTTACCAGAGGAAGACTTTGATTACCTAGTAATCAGATCTTTTCTCGAAGTGGCAAATTCAGTGAAAGCTGAAGACGCAAAACTATAGGGCCTAAGTCAGAGATGATATGGTAGCCAGTTACCGAAAGAGAAGTTTCATTACTTTTCTTTCCCACGAATAATGGCAAACCTACCGTGAGGTAGGGACGCAAAACTATAGGGTCTTCGTAAGAAGATAGCCAGGTGCCGAAGGGAGAGTTACAAACTGAAAAAAATAGTATTATCTTTTATAGTTGCTTTTATCTTTGTAGCATTAACTGGAGTAACAGTATGTGCAAAAAGTGAAATTATAAAGGCCAATACTGATAACGGCACAGTAAGCATCAATTATGATGCTACTAATTATTCTGACTTAAAAGTTGTCGTGAAAAAAGGTTCGGATAGATATACCTATAACCTTAATTCATCAAATGAAGAGCTACCATTACAGATGGGCAACGGTGAGTATACTGTAGGAATATATAAAAAATCAGATGGAAATAAATATAAATTATTAACATCTAGTAAAGTACATATTGATTCAAATAAGAATGCAGTATTCTTGGCAAGTGTTCAGAATGTACATTGGACAAGCAATTCAAAGGCAGCTATTCTAGCTAAAGAACTTACTAAAAACACCAAGACTGATAGAGAGAAAGTAGAGATTATCTACGATTATATTATTGATAATGTCTCATATGATTATGAAAAAGCAAATAATGTTAGTAGTAAATATTTACCTTCAACTAGCTTAACATTATCTAGTGAAAAAGGAATATGCTACGATTATGCTTCTCTATTTGCGGTTATGTTAAGAAGCATAAACATTCCAACAAAGCTTATTCATGGAGATAGTAATTTTACTTCTGCCTATCATGCTTGGAATGAAGTTCTTGTAGAAAATGAATGGATAGTTGTAGACACTACCGTGGATGCATCATTAAAATCAGAAGGTTTGAAAGTATCTTTTGAGAAACAATCTTCAGATTATAATGTTAAAATGGTATTTTAATAATGAATAATATTTGATCCCTCTCATATTAAGTATATAAAATTTATTCAATAATTAAGTTTGTGCTTTATTGAATTCCAATAAATAAAAACAATATAATCTATTTACAATTTCAAATATGTTGAAGTTATCTTTAATAAACTTCTAAGATAGAAAACATTAGCTTGATTGAAATTCCCAATCTGAATCAATATTCTTTAAAAATACATCAATAAATAAATACATCCAAAGTACTTTTAGGTTATAGCTAGAGCAATTAAGTTTTACTTGTTAAAAAATTATAGGTAAATATAAGTAGAAATTCTTTACATAGAAAAAAGAAATTTCAAGTATTGCTTGAAATTATAACCAATTATTAGTACAATATCTTATAGAATGAAAAACGAGGTGTAATACATGGAAGTAATAGAATTTCTAATAGACATAGTTATAAGTTTTGTTTGTGCAGTCATAGTTGTGTGTGTTCATGAATATCCTAGGATTATTTGCTATAAATATTTGGTTCACCCATTATACAAAAAAGAAACAAAGGTTTCATTTAATCCTATAAAATATATGGATCCTTTTGGGATAATATCATTTGTTTTTCTAGGAGTAGGATGGCAGAAACCTTTTAGTTTTAATACTGGAAGACTAAGAGATAAAAAGAAAGGTCTTATATCAATAACATTAATTGGGTTATTATGTAATTTATTAATGATGACAATAATGATACCCATTTATTTTGCAGTAAGAGGGCAAAATGGTTATTTAGATGGTTTTATAAGTTCTTTAATGGTCTATAATTTAGCAATCGTTATTGTTAATGTATTACCTGTACCGCCTTTTGATATGGTGAAGATAATTCAGGCATTAAATCCACAAACATACTTTAAATTTGTTCAATACGAGAAAGTGATTCAAGCATTATTTATATTAGTACTTGCAGCTGGAGTTTTAAGCAGTATTACAGAAACAGTTATAAATAGTATACTTAATGCAATTATTTAGTATGATTACAATAATTAAGAGAGGATTTTTTGATTGAGTATTCCTGTTAAATTAGAAGTATTTGAAGGGCCTTTAGATCTATTATTACATCTTATAGATAAACATAAATTAAATATCTATGATATACCGATAGTAATTGTTACAGATCAGTTTCTTGATTATATAAAAAAGCTTGAAGAAAAAAATATGGAAATCATGAGTGAATTTATTGAAATGGCGGCAACTTTGATTAATATAAAATCAAAAATGTTATTACCAGTAGAAAAAAAAGAAGACGAAGTAGAAACGGATCCTAGAGAAGAATTAGTGAATAAATTGATTGAATATAAGAAATTCAAATATATTAGAGATAAATTGAAAGTTAGACAGATGGATGCAAAAAAGGTGATATTCAAAGAACCCACTATTCCAGCTGAAATAATTAATTATGAAGAGAAAATAGAAGCTAGTCAAATACTATCTAATATAGATTTGTCAATGATTTATAACATATTTCAGTCTGTAATGAAAAAACAACATAACAAAATAGACCCTATAAGAAGTGATTTTGGTGAAATTGTTAAAGAAGAGTATACCGTAAACGACAAGATAGAATATATAATAGATTTATCGAAACAATATCAAACGATAAGTTTTAGAGATGTTCTTGAGAGCCAAGTTTCTCGAATAGAGATAATTGTAACTTTTCTTGCAGTTTTGGAATTAATAAAAATGGGCAGAATATCTATTATGCAGAAAGAAATATTTGATGATATTATAATTAAATACAAAGAATCATGTTAGTTTGAAAATTTCTATATTCCTGAATACCTAAATAAATAGATTTTAGGGTTTGGGATATATTTATGTAACTATATTTGACATACAAAGTGGGGCTGTTAAATTAAATGATAGTACCTAAAATAGACTTCCCATATTAAAGTAATTTTAATTGGAATGTTGACTTAAGAAAGTTTAGATAGAGGGGAAGAGAATGCAGTTGAGCAAAATAGAGGCAATTATTGAATCCATATTATTTACTATGGGAGAAGCTGTAGAACTTGATAAAATTGCTGAAGTCATTGAACAAGACAAAAGAACAACTAAAAAAATAATGAATAACCTTATAGATAAATATGATAGTCCAGATAGAGGAATTACAATCATCAAGATTGATAATGCATATCAGATGTGTAGTAAAACACAATATTATGACTATATCAGAAAGATCAATAACAAAGCAAAGAATTATGTATTGACAGATGTACTTCTTGAAACATTATCCATAATTGCATATAAACAACCTATTACTAAAGCTGAAGTGGAGAAAATAAGAGGTGTAAGTTCAGCTCATTGTATAAATAAACTTATAGAATATAATTTGGTATGTGAAAAAGGTAGAATGGATGCACCTGGTAGACCTATAATTTTTGGAACTACGCAAGATTTTTTAAGAAATTTTGGTTTTCAGTCAATAAATGAGCTACCTTTGATAGAAGAAGAAAAACTTTCATCAATACAAACAGAAGTACAAGAAGAAGTAAAAAAAGAATTAGAATCAGATAATTAGCAATAATTAGGAATAAAATAATCATTTTTCTTATAAATTATTATAAGGAATTTTATTAGAGAGATGATTATGATGAAGAAGATAACTAGCATAGTAGCATACATATTTATAGTTATTATAATATTCTCCAGTAATATGGTTTCAGCTAAAGAATCTAATAAAGAACCTGAAAAGTTATATGCTTATTCAGCTCTATTAATGGATAAAAAAACTGGAAGGGTATTATGGGAGAAAAAAGGTTTTGAAGAGAGAGCTATGGCAAGTACAACTAAGATTATGACTTGCATAATGGCTCTTGAGTCATGTGAACTTGATGAAATAGTAGAAGTGAGTGAAAAGGCTTCAAAAGCTCCAAAAGTAAAATTGTACATAAGGCCAGGGGAACAATACTATCTAGGAGATTTATTACATGCCCTAATGCTAGTATCGTCCAATGATGTGGCAATAGCAGTAGCTGAACATGTAGCCGGTTCTACAGAAAAATTTTGTAAATTAATGACTGCTAAAGCCAAAGAAATAGGGGCAATAAATACTTGTTATATAACACCAAATGGTCTTGATGCTGAAGGGCATCATACCACAGCATATGACTTGGCGCTAGTAACAAGATATGCACTTAATAATGAGATGTTTAATAAAATTATCAATACACCTTCAAAAAGTTTTTGTGAAATCAAAGAAGGCAGAAATTTTAACATAAATAATAAAAATTCTTTTTTGAACATGTATGATGGAGCTAATGGTGTAAAAACAGGTTTTACTTCCAAAGCAGGTTATTGTTTTGTGGGCTCTGCTAAACAAGAGGATCTAGAACTGATATCAGTAGTTTTAGCTTCTGGATGGCCTAATAACAAAACTTACAAATGGAGTGATACTAAAAAAATCATGAATTATGGATTTGACAATTTTGAAACTAGAACAGTATTGACTAGTAATAAACACGTTTGTCAGATTGGTGTTGATAAAGGAATTATTAAGGATATAGATGTATTGACATCAGATAATGTAGAAATAACATTGTCAGATGATGAAACAGTTGATATATTATATAATGTTGAACCTAATCTAATAGCACCTATAGAAATTGGGCAAAATGTAGGAGAGGCAGCAATATATGTAGATGGTAAATTTTATTATAGTGTACCATTAATATCTAATACAGAAGTTGAAAAGATTACATATAAATATATATTTAATAAAGTACTAGATAAATTTTTGCTATTCTCAAATTGAACATGGTATAGTTAATAAGTTGTTTTGTATGGAAGGGATAATTTAAATGGAAGTAAGATTACAAAAGTATTTAGCCGATGCAGGTATAGCTTCTAGAAGGAAATGTGAAAATCTAATTCTAGAAGGAAAAGTTTCGGTAAATGGTAGACAAGTAAAAGAATTGGGAATTAAGGTTAATGCAGATAAAGATACAGTAAAATATAATGGAAAAATTGTTAAAAATAAAAAAAGTTTTATTTATATTATGTTAAATAAACCAACAGGTTATATAACCAGTGTTTCAGATGAAAAAGCAAGAAAAACGGTAATGGATCTTGTTGATATCAAAACTAGAATTTATCCTATTGGAAGACTAGATTATAATACAAGCGGGTTATTGTTACTTACTAATGATGGAGATTTGACTTATAGATTAACTCATCCTAAACATGAAGTGGATAAAAAATATATCGCAGTCGTAAAAGGTGTACCTTCTGAAGATAACCTTAATAAATTAAGGAAAGGTACTGATATTGGAGAATATAAAATATCAACATCTAAAATTCGTATATTAGAGAAAATTAAAGACAAAACCAAATTACAAGTTATAATTCATGAAGGTAAGAATAGACAAGTACGAAAAATGTTTGAATATATTGGATGCCCTGTTTTAAAACTAAAAAGGGTAGCAGTAGGAAAACTACAAATCGAAGACTTACCACAGGGCAGATACAGACATCTAAATAATGATGAAATTAATTATTTAAAAAATCTATAAGATATTTTATTCCCCCAAAGAAATAAGAAAAAAATCTTATTATGATCTTTGGGGTTTAACATGTGTATCAATAAATATTTTAATTATGCAAAGCTTTTTAATTATCTTACCTGCATAGAATATTGAAGTGGGAAAGTTGAGTAAATTAGTAAAAGAGAGGTGATTAATTATGTTTGAGACAAGAATAACAGATACAGTACAAGGAATAGTAAAAGATTATATTGATAAAGGCGATACAGTTATAGATGCAACAATTGGTAACGGTAATGATACTGCATTTTTAGCTGAAAATGTGGGTGACAATGGTAAGGTAATTGGATTTGATGTTCAACAGCTTGCAATAAGAACGACTAAAGAAAAATTAAATGAAAGAAATTTATTAAATAGGGTAACACTAATAGAAGACTCACATGAAAATGTCAAGAATTATGTTGATAGTCCAATTAAAGTTGCTATGTTTAATTTAGGATATCTTCCAAAAGGAGATAAAAAGATAATTACAAAACCTGAGTCTACTATAAAAGCAATAAATGATATTCTTGAATTATTAAAAAGTAATGGTGTAGTATCTATTATCTCATACTATGGGCATGAAGGTGGATTATTGGAAAAAAATAAAGTATGTGAATATCTGGGAGCGCTAAGTAATAAGAAATTTGATGTAATATCAATTGCTTATGAAAATAGAAAAATGAATGCACCTATCATCTATTTAATAAGGAAAAAATAATCTCATATTTCCTATTTATACTTGATATTTGCTACGATTTAATGTAAAATGATACTTGGTGAAGATTGCATTGTTTTACATAAACATAAAAATGGAGGGTTAATTCATGAGTATTCAAAACATGATCAATGAACTCACTAGCCGTCGAAGCGTTATTGAACAAGGTAATGAAGAAGCAGTAAAGAAATTACATGCTGATTCTAAATTGACTGCTAGAGAAAGAATTGAAGAATTACTTGACACTAATAGCTTTGTTGAAATTGGTGCGTTTGTTCAGCATCGTGCAACTGATTTTAATTTAAGTGTTAAGGATACTCCAGCTGATGGCGTTGTAACTGGTTATGGTACTATTGATGGAAAATTAGTATACGTATACAGCCAAGACGTAACAGTTCTTGGCGGAGCATTAGGTGAAATGCACGCTAAGAAAATATGTGCTGTTTATGATATGGCCATGAAAATGGGCGCTCCAATCATTGCATTACTTGATTCTACAGGTGTTAGACTACAAGAATCTACAGATGCGCTTAATGGTTTTGGACAAATTTTCTTAAAACAGACGCTAGCATCAGGAGTAATACCACAAATTACAGCTATTCTTGGTACATGTGGAGGAGGAGCAACTATTATTCCTTCTTTATCAGATTTTACCTTTATGACTAAGAAAGCTACGAATTTATTTGTAAACAGTCCAAATTCTTTGGATAGTAAATCAGAAACTCTAGAAACTATAGCAAGTGCTGATTTCCACTCTAAAGAAACAGGAATTGTTGATTTTGTATGTCAAGATGAGACAAGTTTATTATCAGAAGTAAGAAATTTTGTTAATTTATTACCTTCAAATAATTTTGAGGAATCTCCAATTTTTGATACAAATGATGATCTTAATAGAGCATCAAGTGAATTAAATGATATTGTTACTGAAGATATTTCAGCAGGAATAGATATGAAAGTAGTTATATCACAAGTTGCAGATAATAATTTATTTGTTGAGACAAAAGCAAATCATGCTGAGTCATTAATTACAGGCTTAATTAGATTGAATGGACAAACTGTTGGTGTAGTAGCTAATCAGAGTGTCGATAATGATGCTTTACTAACATCTATAGCTTGTAATAAAGGGGCTAAGTTTGTAAACTTTTGTGATTCTTTTAACATACCTGTTTTAACATTTACTGATGTTGCTGGTTATAGTGCAACAGTAGCAGAAGAGAAATCAGGTATTTCAAAAGCGGTATCCAAATTATTGTGTGCTTTTGCTGGTGCAACAGTACCAAAAGTAAATGTAGTTGTTGGCAGAGGTTTCGGAACAGCATATGTTGCTATGAATAGTAAACATATTGGAGCAGATTTCGTATATGCTTGGCCTAATAGTAAGGTAGCTATGATGAATTCTGATTCTGCTGTTAAAATTATGTATGCTGATGAACTAGATAATTCCAAAATTTCTACTAAAGAAATTAATAACAAGACTGCTGAGTATGAAGAACTACAAGCTAGTCCATATGCTGCAGCAAGTAGAGGTTATATTGATGATATTATTGAACCAGCTGCTACTAGAAAACGTGTGATTGTTGCGTTAGAAATGTTATATAGTAAGAGAGAATCAAGACCTGAAAAAAAACATGTAACTGTTTAAATGAGGTGAATTTATTATGAATAACTTATCTGAAGGTGTAATTGCACTTATAAGTGGGATGGGAATAGTATTTGCAGTACTTATTCTAATTGCCTTTGTTATATGGATGTTTAAGTTTATCAAACAACCTGAAAAAAAGGAAGTTGTAGTTCCACAGGCTGCACCTGTTCAGGCAGAACCGGAAGAAGAAACAGATGATTTAGAATTAGTTGCTGTAATTACAGCTGCAATTGCAGCTTCACTTAATACAACAACTGACAAATTACAAGTAAAATCTTTTAGAAGAATAGGTTCAAATAGATCTAGATGGTAGTTTAGAAATAACGATTTGACATTAAAACTTTTCTTAAAAATTATTTGTAAATATTCGATAGGAGGATTTATCATGAGAAATTTTCAAGTTACTGTTAATGGTAATACATACGAAGTTGCTGTAGAGGAATTAGGAAACGGACAAGTTGCAACTCCAGTAGTATCTGCACCATCAGCGGTACCTAAAAAGGCAGCACCAGCAAAGAAAGCTGCAGCATCAGCACCAGCAGGAGCAACTAAAGTAACTGCTCCAATGCAAGGCAAAATTATAGATGTAAAAGTATCTGCAGGACAACAAGTTCAAGCAGGAGATGTATTAGTGATACTCGAAGCGATGAAAATGGAAAATGAAGTTGTAGCTCCAAAAGCTGGTACAGTTGCTTCTGTAAATGTTTCAGCAGGACAAAGCGTTGAAACAGGAGATTTAATAGTATCTCTAAACTAAGAATAACATAGTAGGGAGGTAACTCAATAATGGAATTTTGGAGTAGGCTTGGAGACGCTTTGATGGGATTTATTGATGGTACTGGTATTACCTGGATTGTTAAAAATTTCATGGGAGATACTCAAGCTTGGCGTAATGTATTTATGATAATAGTTGCATTAATATTAATGTATCTAGCCATTAAAAAAGAATATGAACCATTATTATTATTACCAATATCATTTGGTATGTTGTTAGTTAACTTGCCTTTAAGTGGAGTTATGAATGAACCTGTAGGAGATCAAATAGGTGGATTATTACATTATTTGTATCAAGGTGATGAACTTGGTATATTCCCACCATTAATCTTCATGGGTGTAGGAGTTATGACAGATTTCGGTCCATTGTTAGCTAATCCTAAAAGTTTCTTATTAGGTGCAGCAGCTCAATTTGGTATATTTTTTGCATTCTTTGGTGCATTAGTTTTAGGTTTTTCACCTAATGAAGCGGCTTCAATAGGTATTATAGGTGGAGCAGATGGACCTACAGCAATATTTACTACAATTCAATTAGCTCCTGATTTATTAGGGCCGATTGCTGTTGCGGCATATTCGTATATGTCATTGGTGCCTATAATCCAACCACCAATTATGAAGGCATTAACAACTAAAGAAGAACGTGTAATAAAGATGGAACAATTAAGACCAGTATCACATTTAGAAAAAGTATTGTTTCCAATTGTTGTTACAATAGTAATTATACTTATATTACCATCAACAGCACCACTTATTGGTATGCTTATGTTTGGTAACCTTATAAAAGTTTCTGGTGTAACTGAGAAACTTGCTGAAACAGCTTCTAATGCACTTATGTATATTATTACAATATTTTTAGGTATTACTGTTGGAGCTACAGCAAGTGCAGAAAAGTTTTTAACAGTTGCTACTATAAAAATATTATTATTAGGATTAGCAGCATTTGCAATCGGTACAGCTATGGGTGTAGTTTTCGGTAAGATAATGTGTAAATTATCCGGTGGTAAAATTAACCCATTAATTGGAGCTGCTGGTGTATCGGCTGTTCCTATGGCAGCTAGAGTTGTACAAAAAGTAGGACAAAAAGAAAACCCAACCAACTTCTTATTAATGCATGCTATGGGACCAAACGTAGCAGGAGTTATAGGTTCAGCAGTTGCTGCTGGGGTATTCTTAACATTATATAAATAGTAATAAACGAATTAATAAGTTAACAAAATGACTTATGATTTCACTTATATAGAAAGTCAATGATTATAGGAGGTTTAAGATATGGCTGTGAAGAAAAAACCTGTTCAGATTACAGATACCATACTTAGAGACGCTCACCAATCACTAATAGCCACTAGAATGAAAATTGAAGATATGCTTCCTATTGTAGAAAAACTAGACAAAGTAGGATATCATTCAGTTGAATGTTGGGGTGGAGCAACATTTGATGCTTGTTTGCGTTTCCTTAAGGAAGATCCATGGGAAAGACTTAGAAAGTTAAGAAGTGGATTTAAAAATACTAAATTACAAATGTTACTTAGAGGACAAAATATTTTAGGATATAGACATTATTCAGATGATGTTGTAGAATATTTCGTTCAGAAAACTATTGCTAACGGTATAGATATTTTACGTATTTTTGATGCTTTAAATGATCCTAGAAACTTAAAAACTGCAATAGATGCAACTAAAAAAGAAGGCGGTCATGCACAGATTGCTATTTCTTATACTCTAAGTGAAGTACATACATTAGAGTATTACGCAAAACTTGCAAAACAATTAGAAGATATGGGTGCTGACTCTATTTGTATAAAAGATATGGCAGGATTATTAGTACCATACTCAGCAACAGAATTAGTTAAAACATTAAAAGAAACAGTAAAAGTTCCTATCCAATTACATGCACACTACACAAGTGGTGTTGCTTCAATGACTTATTTGAAGGCAGTAGAAGCCGGTGCAGATATCATTGATACTGCAATGTCTCCATTCTCAATGGGAACAGCTCAACCTGCTACAGAAGTTATGGTAGAAACATTTAAAGGAACACCTTATGATACAGGATTCGACCAAGATCTATTATCTGAGATAGCTGATTATTTCAGACCTCAAAGAGAAAAAGCTCTTGAAACAGGACTTATGAATCCAAAAGTATTAGGTGTTAACATTAAAACATTATTATACCAAGTACCAGGAGGTATGTTATCCAACTTAGTATCTCAACTTCAAAAACAAAATGCAGAAAACAAATTCTACGATGTTCTTGAAGAGATTCCTAGAGTTAGAGCAGACTATGGATATCCTCCACTTGTAACACCATCTAGCCAGATTGTAGGTACTCAAGCAGTACTTAATGTCCTAAGTGGTGAAAGATATAAGATGGTAACTAAAGAATCAAAAGCTTTAGTTAGAGGAGAATATGGTAGAACACCTGTACCAATTAGTGATAAGATCAAGAAAATCATTATTGGAAAAGAAAAACAGATTACTTGTCGTCCAGCTGATTTGATTAAGCCAGAACTTAAGAAAATTGAATCTGAAATGAAGAAATATAAGCAACAAGATGAAGATGTTTTATCTTATGCTTTATTCCCACAAGTAGCAGAAGATTTTTTCAAATACAGAGAAGCTCAACAAACTAAGGTAGATCCTAATATGGCTGACAAAGATAACAAGGTATATCCTGTATAGAGAAATATAATAAAGCTGGTGCCTTCTGGTACTAGTTTTATTTTTTTTCAATTATTATAACATTGATACTTTTGTATATGCATACTTTATTAATTAAAACATATTGTAAAATTATTTTTATTAATATATAATAATTAGGAAAGTAGTAAAAAGAAATAATTCATTAACTATAATTATGTAGCTCAGTTCAGAATAGAAAATACATAATAATGAGTTATGCCAAAATATATAAGGAATTAACAATTGTTAGAGAGGTATTAATATGCATAGACAAAATGATTTGATGAAAAGAATTAATAATTCTTATCCAAAACTTAGTAAAGGGCAAAAATTATTAGCTAATTATATACTAGAGCATTATGAAAAAGCAGTTTTTCTGACAGCAGCTAAGTTAGGGAAAATAGTAGGAGTAAGTGAATCGACAGTAGTAAGATTTGCTAATGAATTAGGGTATGATGGATATCCAAAGCTCCAAAGAGCTCTTGAAGAACTAGTTAAAACTAAATTAACTTCATCCCAGAGAGTTGAAGTAACATCAGATAGAATTGATAAAAATCATGTATTGAAATCAGTTTTACAATCAGATGCTGAAAAGATAAAGCATACATTAGAAGAAATCAACGAGGATATATTCAATCAATCAGTTGATATGATACTTGGTGCTAGGAAAATATATATACTTGGGGTTAGAAGTTGTGCATCTTTAGCAAGTTTTTTAGGCTTTTATTTTAATCTAATATTCGATAATACTAAACTGATTCATACAAATAGTGTTAGTGAAATGTTTGAACAGATTTATAGAATTGGTCCTGAAGATGTTGTTATAGGAATTAGTTTCCCAAGATATTCAAAACGTACAATAAAAGCAGTTGAATTCTCTAAAAGCAGGAATGCTAAAGTTATAGCTATAACTGATAGTTATTTATCTCCATTAATACAGTTTGCTGATTGCAGTTTAATAGCTAGAAGTGATATGGCATCATTTGTGGATTCATTAGTTGCTCCACTTAGTCTAGTCAATGCTTTAATAGTCGCTTTGTGTATCAGAAAACAAGATGAAGTATTAGATACTCTAGAAAATCTGGAAAAAGTATGGAGTGAGTATCAAGTATATGATAATAATGAAGATTACAATATGAATTATAATATACAATCAAAGAATAATACTGATTTATTAGAATAACTAAATTTGAAAGGACTTGAATTAAGATTGGGAAAAGTATTAATAGTAGGAGGTGGACCATCGGGCATGATGGCAGCTATAATTGCTGCAAGAAATGGTTGTGAAGTCCACCTTTTTGAGAGAAACAATAAATGCGGTAAAAAATTATATATTACTGGAAAAGGCAGATGTAATATAACTAATGCTACTGATGTGGAAGAATTACTTAATAATGTCACTACTAATAGTAAGTTTCTATACAGTGCATTTTACACATTTGATAGTTTTAGTCTGATAGATTTTTTTAACAACATCGGATTGAAGACTAAAATTGAAAGAGGTAATAGGGTTTTTCCTGTTTCTGATAAATCTTCAGATGTTATATCAGCATTGACAAGAGAAATGAAAAGATTAGGTGTTAATATACACTTGAATACAAGAGTAAAAGATATTAAAGTTGAAAATAATACTATAAAGGGAATTATTCTTGATGATGGTTCATTAATACAAGGTGACCGTATAATTATAGCTACTGGTGGATTATCATATCCTTCTACTGGTTCTACGGGGGATGGATATAAATTTGCCGCTAAAGTCAATCATATTATTAAAGATACTCATCCATCGCTAGTACCTCTAGAAACAAAAGAAGAATGGGTTAAGGAATTACAAGGATTATCTCTTAGAAATGTTAATATTTCTATAAAAGTAGGGGATAAAGTTGTTTATGATAATTTTGGAGAAATGCTATTTACTCATTTTGGAGTTACTGGACCGTTGATTTTGTCATCTAGTAGATTCATTATTCCATATAAAGACAAAGAATTGACTTTGTCAATAGATTTAAAACCCACTTTAGATATTAAGAAACTCGATACTAGAATATTAAAAGATTTCAATAAATACTCCCGTAAACAATTCAAAAATTCTCTAGATGATTTATTACCTAAGAAATTAATACCAGTAATTATTAAATTATCTGGTATACACGAAGAGAAAAAGGTAGACCAAATATCTAGAGAAGAAAGATTAAAGCTGGTAAATACCATAAAAAATCTTACATGTCATATAGTTAGGACTAGAGATTACAATGAAGCAATTATTACTTGTGGAGGAGTAGATTTAAAAGGTATTAATCCAATGACAATGGAATCAAAGAAAATAAGTGGTTTATATTTCACTGGAGAAGTACTTGATTTAGATGCAATGACCGGTGGATTTAATTTACAAATAGCCTTTTCTACAGGTTATCTTGCAGGTATGGCAATAACTGAAAAAATAATTTAATTTATCATAATAGGAGTGAATAGATGGTTTCCATAAGAGGAGCAATAACAGTTGATAGTAATACGAAAGAAAATATTATTAATGATACAAAAATATTACTAAAAGAGATATTAAATAGAAACAATATTAATAATGAAGAGATAATATCTATAATATTTACAGCTACTAAAGATTTGACAGCTGCATATCCAGCAATTGGTGCTAGAGAATTAGGTATAGTTCATGGAGCATTAATGTGTGTAAGTGAAATGTATGTTGAAAATAGTTTGGAAAAATGTTTGAGAGTTATGATTAATGTTAATCAAAATAAATTGCAAAAAGAAGTTAAGCATGTTTATCTAAAAGAGGCAGTGAAGTTGAGACCTGATTTAATAGATTAGTATTTAATGAGCACTAATCATGTATTTGCTTTCATTAAATTAAAGGTGGAAAAGTAGATTATGTATAATCAAAAATTTGAATACCACTTAAAACTATAATTTAACTACAATAAATGAATAGAAAAAGGTAATTTTATCTAATATAATAAAACTTAGTATTGACAGTTTGTTAAATACAGTTTATAGTTTATTATTGGTGACAATATTATTACGGAGGGTAATGTTGTGAATAGAATTAATATAGCAATTGATGGACCAGCTGGTGCAGGTAAAAGCACCATAGCTAAAAAGATTGCAAAAAAATTAGATATTATATATGTAGATACTGGTGCTATGTATAGAGCTTTTGGACTCTATTGTATAAGAAATAATATATCAAGTAATCAAAATAGTATTATTAACGATGTATTGAATAATATTGATATAAGTATTTGTTATATTGATGGAGAGCAACAGGTAATGCTCAATAAAGAGAATGTCAATAAATTTATTAGGGATGAAGAAGTCGGTAAGATGGCATCTGAAATCTCAGTAAATAAAAACGTACGTCTTAAATTAGTTGAGTTACAAAGGAATCTTGCTAAAAAAGAAAACATAATTATGGATGGTAGAGATATCGGAACATACGTTTTGCCTGATGCAACAGTAAAGATTTATCTCACTGCAAGTGTAGAAACGAGAGCGGAGAGACGTCATGAAGAACTGTTACAAAAAAATATGATTGTGGATATAGAATCAATAAAAGATGAAATCAATAGAAGAGATTATAGAGATATGAATAGAGATTTTGCTCCTTTAAAAAAAGCTGAAGATGCTGTAGAAGTTGATACATCTGATTTATCCATTGAAGAAGTAGTAGATAACATTCTTAATATAATAGGTAATAAAAAATAATCTTTTGGAAGTGAAATGATTATGGAAATAATTGTTGCAAAATCAGCTGGATTTTGTTTCGGCGTAGATAGAGCAGTAAAAAGTGTGTATGATAATATAAGTAATAAACCATTATATACATATGGACCAATTATTCATAACTTGCAAGTAGTTAATGAGTTGGAAGATAAAGGCGTTAAAGTCGTAAATAATATAGAAGAACTCCGTAAATTGGAAAAGGGAAAAGTTATTATCAGATCCCATGGAGTCGAAGAAAAAATATATGAGATTATAAAGGATAGCGGATTTTCTATTGTTGATGCTACATGCCCTTATGTTAAGAAAATCCACCACATTGTAAATGATTATAGCAAAAAGGGTGATACTATAATTATAATAGGAGACTCCACTCATCCAGAAGTTATTGGAATTAAAGGTTGGAGTACTAGAGAAACAATTATCATAGAAAATGTAGAAGATGCTAAGAAGCTTGACATACCTAAAGATACACATTTATGTGTTGTTGCACAAACAACATTAAATTATCTAAAATATCAAGAAATAATTGAAATAATTTTGGATAAAGGGTATCATGTAGATATAAAGAATACAATATGTAGAGCTACTAGGGATAGACAGGAAGAAGCGATAAATCTATCCAAAAAAGTAGATAAAATGTTAGTTATAGGTGGAAAGCATAGCTCTAATACAAGAAAGTTATACCAATTATGCAAGAATCAATGTGATAATACTTATCATATTGAAACTATAGAAGATTTGGAGTTGCTTGTTTTTAGTAAAAATGAGATAATAGGAATTACAGCTGGAGCTTCAACTCCAAAGAACATTATTCAGGAGGTTATTACACATGTCAGAAATACAGAACGAAATTAGTTTTGAGGAAATGTTAGAACAATCCCTAAAATCAATTCACAGGGGAGAAATAGTTGAAGGGACAGTTATAGATGTTAATGATGATGAAGTTTTTGTTAATATTGGGTACAAGTCTGATGGTATCATACCTAAGAGCGAATACTCAAACTATCCTGAGATAAAGCTGCAAGATGCTGTGAAACCAGGGGATAAGCTACAAGTAAAAGTTTTACGAGTTAATGATGGTGAAGGACAAGTTTTACTTACTTACAAAAGAATACTTGCTGAACAAGGACTTAACAAAATCGACGAATACTATAAAAATAAAGATCATTTAACTGCAAAAGTTTCACTTGTATTAGCTGGTGGATTAGTGGTTATTGTTGATGAAGTTAGAATATTCATTCCAGCTTCCCTAGTATCTGATGAATATGTTGATAATTTAAGAGATTTCTTAGGAAAAGAAATTACATTTGTTATAAGTGAATTCAATCTTAGAAAAGGTAGAATCATTGGTAATAGAAAACAGTTATTATTAGAAGATAAGCACAAGAGAATTAAGGAATCAATGGATAAATTAGAAGTTGGAATGGTTGCAACTGGAAATATTAAAAATGTAACAGATTACGGTGCATTTGTTAATATTGATGGTATCGATGGATTAATTCATATTTCTCAAATGTCTTGGGGAAGAGTTAAGAGACCAAGTGATGTTGTAAAAGTTGGAGATAAAGTAAAAGTTAGAATCATTGGTATTGATGCTGAAAAGAATAAGATTTCATTATCAATGAAATTCGATGAAGAAAACCCTTGGAATGATGCAGCTACTAAATATGCTGTAGATAATGTAGTTGAAGGTGTTGTTGCAAGAATGACAGACTTTGGTGCATTCATTGAATTAGAACCAGGTGTGGATGCATTATTACATGTATCGCAAATTGCTAAGAAACACGTTGATAAACCATCTGACGAATTAAAAATTGGTCAAAAAATTACAGCTAAAGTATTAGACTTTAATGAAGAATCTAAAAAGATCAGCTTAAGTATTAAGGCATTAGAAGATAATAAGTCTAAAGATGCAAAAGAAGAAACTGCTGAAGAAGAAACAACACAAGAATAAAAGATTTAACAAGTTTAATTTGTTATATGAATTTCTTATAGTAAAATAAAAATAGATAATTTTACTTAATAAAAAAAGCTGCAAAAAATATTCTAGAGTATTTTTTGTAGTTTTCTTTATAAAATAACAAAGGGTACAAACAAATAACTGTAATAAACTTATTAAAGGGGAAGATAAAATAGTGATTGAAAATTATGATGATTTTAAAGAAGCCATTTTCAGACTCTCTAAAATTGATTTGAGTTCCTATAAAGAAAGACAAATGAAAAGGCGTATAGATTCATTAATCAAAAAAAATGAAGCTGAAACTTATCAAGAATTTGTTGATTTACTAAAAAAAGATAGAAAAACATATGAAGAATTTATTAATTATTTGACAATTAATGTATCAGAATTTTATAGGAATCCTACTCAATGGCAAGTTCTTGAAAAAGATATTATACCTTATCTGATCAATAAATTTTCTAAAAACCTAAAAATTTGGAGTTCCGCTTGTTCTACAGGTGATGAACCCTATTCTCTAGCTATGGTTTTAAGTAAATTTATACCATTAAATCAAATTAAAATTGTTGCAACAGATATTGATAAGCAGGTTTTGGAAAAAGCAAAATTAGGACTATATAAAGATAAAAGTTTAGTTGGATTACCTGAAGAATTCAAATCAAAATTTTTTAGACAAGTGGGTAATTCATATCAGATCACGGATGATATCAAAAAGTGTATAGAATTTAGACAATTGAATTTATTAAAAGATGAATATCCTAAAAACTGTGACTTAATCGTATGCCGTAATGTTTTGATATACTTTACTGATGATGCAAAAGATAGTATTTATAAAAAATTCAATAGAGCAATGAAAAAGGATGCAGTTCTTTTTGTTGGAAGTACAGAACAGATTATTCAATCGATTGAATATAAATTTTCATCCTTAAAATCTTTTTTCTACACTAAAAATGATGAATTATTATAAATTATTTAGAACGCTAATACATAAATTTTCTATGAAAGTATTGTTTTCTAGTGTACAGTCTAATAACATAATATATCTAGTTTTGGATTTCGTAGATGTATAGAATAAATTTTCATTGATAGCGTTATAGTTATCAAGTAGAGGTATAAAAATGCCTCTTTTCTTTATATAACTTAATTCTCGTGTAGCCTTAATTTTATTATCTTTGTCAATGTATTTAGCAATATCTTTATGAATTGCTTGATCTTCAGAATAAACATAATAGTAATCTTTATAATTATCAAAAAAATATTTTAATTCATCTTTTATTAAGGATATGTTGATAACTATTCTTTCATTATTTATATGAACACTGTAATTTCCATGAGTATATTTATAATCAAAAGGTGTAGTTGTGCTTAATGAAATGTTGATAGCCAATATCATTTCTTCTATGGAAATACTATCAATCGTAAATGGTATTTTATTATTGACCAAATTGTTATATATATCTATGTAATCTAGTATTTTTAGCGATTTTGTCAAACCAATTATATCGTCTTCATTATGCTGTAATAAGTTATTTCTAATAATAATATCTTTAGAATTTGTATAAGAAATGAATTGATTTATTAATTCTCCTCCAGAAAATTTATCTTTTCTATGTATGTTAAGATATTTCTCAATAGTTTTCAATTTGCAATTTTCTATATTGAATATATGTTTGCATGGTTTTATTAATTTGTAAATATCTATATTATCTAAACAAGAAAGAGTATTAGATATTCTGTATAAATGTGCTTTTTTTGAAACGAAAGGAATGTCAAAAGTTGTTCCGTTATAATGAACTATACATTTGAAATCATTACTGAATTTAATAAATTCATAAATAACAGCATATTCATCATTTTCATTTTCTGCTAACCATTGAATTATATTAGCTTGCTCATCAACAAAGTAAACACATCCAATTAAATAAATTATATTTTTCCTATAAGAAAATCCTGTAGTCTCAATATCAAATATCAGTAGATTCTCAAGACTGTCAAATCTTTCCTTTAGTGATTTTATGTTTATATCAATATTCTTATTTATTATTATCATAGATTTCTCCTTAGAGTAATGTAATACAAAAATTATTTGAAACTATATGATGAATAATTAATTTTATTATCATATAAATGCAGACCAACTTTCAATAACAATATTATACTTTAATATAATAATTTATTCAATAATTCTATTATTTGGTAAGAATAACAATAACTAAATTGTCTAAAAACATGAAAAATTATTTATATATACGATATGTTAAAGACTATTATTATGTTATAATAGATAGAGCTTGTACACCCTTTTGATTATCTTAGCATATAATGTACTAAAGAATTAGAAGGAGGGACAAGTTGTGGAATATTCATATTTAATTTTAATTCCCCTTATAGCAGGTATGGGCGAAACTATAAGAATGACTGGAGTACCAAACAGATATATACCATTCATAAATCTAGTTATTGGACTAGCTCTTGGTATGACATTATGTTCTACTAATCTGAAATCATGTGTAATATTTGGTTTATATACTGGCTTAAGCGCATCAGGTTTAGTTAGGTCGTCAAGGGAATTCAATAATTGTTTAAATACTAGAAGCCCCTGTGATAAAAAGAAATATAATACCAAAAAGTATAAAGATATTATTAATGAAGAATCTAATAATTACAATGATGATATGAATTCAGATGATGAAAACATAGATGATAATTAACAATGGTTGAAAAAAAACTATATATTATGTAAAATACTAATATCATAAAAAATAAAATTATATATGCGATAAAAAGATAAGTGTATTGATAATCATTTAATAGACGGATAGTGGAGGAATAAAATGAATAAAAATCTAGACATATCACATGAAGAAAGTCTAAAACAAAAACGAATAATGGACAAACTCTCAGAACAAATAAAAGGTAAAGGGTTAAAATATTTTGTCTCAACTTTTGGGTGCCAAATGAATGCCCATGATTCGGAAAAACTAAAGGGAATATTAGAACAAATAGGTTATGTACCTGCAACTGAAGAAAAAGATGCTGATTTTGTTATATATAATACATGTTGTGTTAGAGAGAATGCTGAATTAAAAGTATATGGTAGACTTGGCGCATTGAAAAATAGTAAAAAACGTAATCCTAATATGTTGATTGCACTATGTGGATGTATGATGCAACAAGATACAGTTATTAAAGAAATTAAAAGAGCATATAGACATGTGGATATTCTATTTGGTACTCATAATTTATATAAATTAGCAGAATTGATTCAAACTAGGCTAGATACAGGTAAAATGGTTATAGATATATGGGAAAATTATAAAGAAATCGTTGAAGATCTTCCTAGCATCAGAAAATATAAATTTAAATCAAGTGTTAATGTCATGTTTGGATGTAACAATTTCTGTACTTATTGTATAGTACCTTACGTTAGAGGTAGGGAAAGAAGCAGAAAACCAGAAGATATAATGAATGAAATAAAAGAATTGGTTGAAGATGGAGTGAAAGAGATAACTTTATTAGGGCAAAACGTTAACTCTTATGGAAAAAGTTTGGACAATCCTATTACTTTTGCAGAGCTTATACAAGAGATAGAAAAAATAGATGGATTGGAACGTATTAGATTCATGACTTCTCATCCAAAAGATTTATCGGACGAGCTTATAGAAGTAATAGGAAATTCAAAAAAATTATGTAATCATATTCATTTGCCATTTCAATCTGGTAGTACCAAGGTGCTTAAAAAAATGAATAGAAGATATACTAAGGAGCAATATCTTGAGTTAGTTGATAAAATAAAAGCTGTTCGTAAAAATGTCGCATTAACTACGGATATAATTGTAGGTTTCCCAGGAGAGACCGAAGAAGATTTTATGGATACGATAGATGTAGTTAAAAAAGTTGAATTTGACAATGCTTTTACATTTTTATATTCCGTCAGAACTGGAACACCAGCTGCGACTATGGAAAATCAAGTTCCTGAGAATGTAGCAAAAGAACGTTTTAATAGATTGTTAGAAGTATTAGACGAAATAGTGCATAAAAAAGCATGTGATAAAGTAGGTTCTACTTATGATGTATTAGTTGAACAAGTCAATAAACAAAATAATGATCTAGTATCAGGTAGATTAGAAAGTAATCATCTTGTACACTTTAAAGGTAATGAAGATTTAATAGGTAAAATAGTACCTGTTAATATAATTGAGTCAAAAGGTTATTATTTATTAGGGGAATTAGCTGAGTAAATTAAACTATAGTTTTATATTAATCGTTACGGATAATAATTACATTACGAAAAGAGGTTACTTAATGAAGAATAAATTATCACCTATGATGCAACAATATATAGACCTAAAAGAACAATATGATGATTGTATATTATTTTTTAGATTAGGTGATTTCTATGAGATGTTTTTTGAAGATGCTAAGTTGGCGTCTAGAGAATTAGGAATTACGTTAACTGGCAGAGATTGTGGACAAGCTGATAGAGCGCCTATGTGTGGTGTTCCACATCATTCATCTGAAAACTATATCAATAAGTTAATTAAAAAAGGGTACAAGGTAGCTATATGTGAACAGGTAGAAGATCCGAAGCAAGCCAAAGGTATAGTTAAGAGAGAAGTTGTTAGAATCGTTACGCCTGGTACCAATTTAAATATGCAATCACTAGACGAAACCAAAAACAACTATTTGATGAGTATATGCAATAATAAAGATAATTATGGTATTGCACTTGTAGATATAACTACTGGAGATTTTCTGGTTACAGAAGTAAAAGAGAAAAGAAAACTTATTGATGAAATAGGAAAATTTGTACCAACAGAAATAATATGTAATAAAGACATTATTGAATCTACAGATTTCATCAGGGAGCTGAAAGACAGATTTCATTCATATATAAGTCAAGAAGAAGATTGGTATTTTGATTATAATAGATGTGTGAAAAACATAAAAGACCAATTTTTAGTAGGTGCTATAGATGGATTGGGAATTAAGGAATTCAACCAAGGGGTATGTGCAGTAGGAGCATTATTAGAATATTTGTATAAGACTCAAAAAAGTAATATATCTCATATAACTACGTTGACTCCTTATTTGACAGATTCCTATATGATGGTTGACTTATCATCAAAAAGGAACTTAGAGTTAGTAGAAACACTTAGAGAAAAAGAACGTAGAGGTTCTTTATTATGGGTGCTTGATAGAACTAAAACTGCTATGGGATCAAGGCTTTTAAGAAAATGGATTGAACAGCCTTTGTTATCAAAAAGCGATATTGA
The DNA here is from genome assembly GCF_027923465.1 of Vallitalea longa. Taxonomy (NCBI): domain Bacteria; kingdom Bacillati; phylum Bacillota; class Clostridia; order Lachnospirales; family Vallitaleaceae; genus Vallitalea; species Vallitalea longa. The sequence continues at coordinate 185,040 of NZ_BRLB01000007.1, read as the reverse complement.
AGATAGACTTGATGGAGTTGAAGAATTAAAGAATAAACCTATAGTAAGTGAAGAATTAAAGGAATTTCTTAATCCCATATACGATTTAGAAAGATTAATGAGTAAGATAAGTCTGAAAACGGCTAATTGTAGAGATTTAATCGCTTTTAAGAATTCTCTTGAGATGTTACCTTTTATCAAAAAACTATTGAGCGAATTGAATTGCAAATACATTACCCGGATGAAAGATAATTTTGATGACCTACGCGATGTTTTTGATTTAATCAATAAGGGAATAATTGATGATCCTCCTATATCTATAAAGGACGGGGGAATAATTAAAACCGGTTATCATCAGCAAGTTGATAAGTTAAGAAAAGCTGGAACAAGAGGTAAACAGTGGATTGCTGAATTAGAAGCGAAAGAAAAAGAATTGACAGGAATTAAGAATCTGAAAATAAAGTTCAATAAAGTATTTGGATATTACATAGATGTAACAAAATCAAACCTGAATCTAGTTCCTGATAGATATGTTAGAAAACAGACCTTAACTAATTCAGAAAGATATATTACTCCAGAATTAAAAGAAATGGAAAATACTATAATGGGAGCAGAGGAAAAAGTTGTAGCTCTTGAGTATGAACTATTCGTGGAATTGAGAAATAAAGTAGCTAAAGAAGTGGATAGAATTAAGGATACAGCATACAAGGTAGCTATACTTGATGTTATATCTTCATTGGCTGATGTTGCTGACAAATATAATTATATACGTCCAGTATTAAGTAATGATGGTGATATTGACATAAAAGATGGGCGTCATCCTGTTGTTGAGAAAATGATGAATAATGAGATGTTCATCTGCAATGATACCTATCTCAATAAGGAAGATAGCAGATTCTCCATTATAACAGGTCCTAATATGGCAGGTAAATCCACATATATGAGACAAGTTGCATTAATTGTTCTGATGGCACAGATTGGTAGCTTTGTTCCAGCTAGTAAAGCACATATTGGAATAGTGGATCGTATTTTCACTAGAGTAGGAGCTTCTGATGATCTTGCGTCCGGTCAAAGTACTTTTATGGTTGAAATGACAGAAGTTGCCAATATACTAAGAAATGCAACAAGTAACAGCCTTCTTATTCTTGATGAAATAGGTAGAGGTACAAGTACATTTGATGGACTTAGTATTGCATGGTCAGTTGTTGAATATATAGTAAATAAAAAGAAAATTGGTGCGAAAACATTATTTGCTACCCATTATCATGAACTTACTGAATTAGAAGGAAAAGTTGATGGTGTACAGAATTATTGTATTTCAGTAAAAGAAAAAGGCGATGATATAATATTTTTGCGTAAAATCATAAAAGGAAGTACGGATAACAGCTATGGTGTACAAGTTGCGAAACTTGCAGGTGTTCCAAATGATGTGATAGACAGAGCTAAAATATTATTATCAGAATTAAGCAATGCAGATATTACTAAGAAGACTGAAATAGTATGTAAAGATGCTATAGAAGAAATAGCTACAATCAATGAAGATGATACTGAAATTATTACTGAGGAGAAGGCTAAGGAAGCAGATGAACCAGTTCAATTAGGATTATTTGATGTTATGAATAATAATGATGTAATAGATGAATTAAAAAGTCTTAATATAGTAGAAATGACACCACTGGATGCATTGAATAAGCTGTATGAATTACATAAAAGAGCCTTAGATTAGAAAGGAAGTGTCATTATGCCTGAAATAAAAATTCTAGATCAAAGTACTATCAATAAAATAGCTGCAGGTGAAGTTGTCGAAAGACCATCATCAGTTGTTAAGGAATTAGTTGAAAATTCTATTGATGCTAATGCAAGTGCTGTAACTGTTGAGATAAAAGAAGGAGGAATATCTTTTATTCGTATAACGGATAATGGAAAAGGAATTTCAAAAGAAGATATTCAAACAGCATTCATCAGACATTCAACCAGTAAAATAAAATCAATAGAAGATCTGGTAACAGTATCGTCACTTGGTTTTAGAGGTGAAGCATTAGCTAGTATTGCAGCAGTATCACAGGTAGAAGTGATAACTAAAACTTATGATGATATTACAGGTGTAAGATATGTAATTGAAGGCGGTAAAGAAATAAGTAAAGAAGAAATTGGTTGCCCAGAAGGAACCACCATCATTGTTAATAATATATTTTTCAATACACCAGCAAGACGTAAATTTCTTAAAAAACCTGCTACAGAAGGAGCTTATGTAAGTGAATTAATTAATAAACTGGCTCTTGGTAATATGCATATATCGTTCAAATTTATTTATAATAATACTATAAAATTACATACTTCTGGTAATAATGTTCTTAAGGATTGTATTTTCAATATTTATGGTAAAGAAATAGCTAAGAACATAGTACCTATTGAAATCAAAGAGGATGATTTTGAAATCAAAGGATACATTGGGAAACCTAGCATCAGCAGAGCAAATAGGAATTATGAAAACTACTATATTAATGGTCGTTATATAAAGAGCAAAATCATAATGAAAGCTATAGAAGAAGGATATAAAACTAAATTAACAGTTCATAGATATCCTTTCACAGCATTCTATATTAAAATAAATCCTGAACTTATTGATGTTAATGTGCATCCTACTAAAATGGAGGTTAGGTTTCATAATGAGTCTATTATGTATAGTTCATTTATAAAAGGGATAAATGAATCATTAAGGAAAATTGATTTAATACCTGAAGTGACTATAGACAATAAGAAGAAGATACAATCTGAGATAATTAACAGTAAAAAAGCTTCTATTCCTGAACCATTTGAGAAAAATAGGTTGAATCAGATAAAAAATGATATTCTTAAAGAAAAAGCCACAAATTATAAAGATACAGATAAAAATAATACTTTTATTAGAAATTCACAAATAACTAATGATAAGGTGCATCAAACTTTTTTACAAACAATAAAACCAGATAATAAAGAAGAAGAAAAAGTGAAAAAAGAGACTGCTATAAATGCAATTAGTGATAATACTGTTAAAAAAGAAATAAGTAATTTAATAAATAATCAAGACAATAATAAGGTTAATGTCAATAATAACCAAAAACAGATAGTTGAACAAGGTGTATTACTGGAGTCTGAAGAACCAACTAAAAAAACTATTAAAAGTCATAAAATAATAGGCCAATTATTTAATACTTATTGGATAGTTGAACTAGAAAATAAATTTTATATTATAGACCAACATGCAGCACATGAAAGAGTTCTCTACGAAAGATTTATGAATAAATTAAAAAATATGGAAATCATGTCACAAGGTCTTTTACAACCAATAATAATACATGTTTCTATAAGAGAGAAACAACTTGTGAAAGACTATAAAAAGTTATTTGATGAATTAGGATTTGAAATAGAAGAATTCGGTAAAGACGCTTATGCAATAAGGAGTGTACCATATATATTTAACAAATCATTAAGTGAAGAACAATTTATAGACATATTAGATAACTTGAATGAACATTATGACCCTAATAAATATGATATGATAAGAGATAATATAGCAACAATGGCATGTAAAGCAGCCGTAAAAGCTCATGACAAATTATCATTGATAGAATATGAAAAATTATTTGATGAGTTACTAAAAATTGAAAATCCGTATACATGCCCCCACGGTAGACCTACAATTATTTCAATGACTAAATATGAGTTAGAGAAGAAATTCAAAAGAATACAATAATAGGAGTGGATATATTGAAAAAACCTTTGATTGTTATAGCTGGACCTACAGCTGTTGGAAAGACTGATTTATCGGTTAAGCTGGCAAAGAATATAAATGGTGAAATTATATCTGCTGATTCTATGCAAGTCTATAAACATATGGATATTGGAACAGCAAAAGTTACCCAAGAAGAAACTTCAGGAATTAGACATCATTTAATAGATATATTGGATCCTAATGAAGAATTTAATATAAATATTTTTCAGAATCTCGCCAAAGAATCTATCAATAAGATTGTAGATATCAATAGGATACCTATTATGGTAGGTGGTACTGGATTTTATATTCAATCAGTTTTATATGATATTGATTTTGATAATACATGTAAGGATGATTCATATAGGAATCAGTTACAAGAAGAGGCTTTACGATTAGGTAATGAACATGTACACAACATGTTAAAGGAAATTGATTCTGTATCGTATAATAAGATTCATCCTAATAATCTAAAAAGAGTAATTAGAGCTCTAGAATATTATAGAGAAACGGGCAAGCCCATTTCTGTTCATAATGAAAGAGAATCACAAAAAGAATCTGATTACAACTTGGCATTTTATGTATTAAATATGGACAGAAAATTATTATACGAAAGAATAGACAAAAGAGTAGACATAATGATAGAACAAGGTTTGGTAAATGAAGTTGAAAAACTTAAAGATATGGGGTATACAAAAGATCTAGTCTCTATGAAAGGATTAGGATATAAGGAGATTTACGGTTTCCTAGATGGTGAATATGACTTAGATAGAGCTATCTATATATTAAAAAGAGATACAAGACATTTTGCAAAACGCCAAATTACCTGGTTCAAAAGAGAAAAGAATGTTAGATGGATAAATGTTGACGAATATAATTTTAATAAAGAATTAATTTTAAATAAAATGTTAAAAGATATTGAAGAATTAGGAATTATATAATACAATAGTAATGAGGTTAAAAATTATACAAAAGAAATTAAATTATATAAATTTATTATTCTTATTAGAACCAATAAGCTATGCTTTGTTAAGATTTTATAAATAGATAGAAATCTTAATATCCTACTTAGAGTAAATGTCCTATACATGTGGAGTATCTTAAGGTCAGTACAAGTAGATCTTTATATGTTTAAGGAAGTAATATTAAATTAATATATAATTTAAAATAATATACTAATGGGGGCGAGTTAATGAGTAAACCAATTAATCTACAAGATTTATTTTTAAATCAAGTAAGAAAAGACAAGACAATCGTAGTGGTATATTTAACAAATGGATTTCAACTTAAAGGATATGTAAAAGGATTTGATAATTTTATAGTAATTCTTGAAACAGAAGGTAAACAACAAATGATATATAAACATGCTATATCAACTGTTATTCCTTCAAGAGAAGTATCCTTATCTATTGAAGAATAAAGAGGTATAGATAAATGACTAATTTTTTACAAAAGATGTATCAAAAGCAAAACATCTCAGAAGAGGTTTATAACTTTTGTCAAGAAATAGAAAATGGTTTGATTGATAGATTTAAAGATGTTGATGAAATTGCAGAGTATAATCAACTAAAAGTGCTCTCAGCAATGAGAGAAAATAGAGTTAGTGATGTACATTTTGCTGCAACAACCGGATATGGTTATAATGATCTTGGGAGAGATACGTTGGAAAGTGTGTATGCTTCTGTATTTAATGCAGAAGCTGCTTTAGTGCGTCCACAATTAATATCTGGAACTCATGCACTTACAGTTGCTTTAGCAGCGAATTTAAGACCTGGCGATGAAATATTATCACCAGTAGGTAAAGTATATGATACTTTAGAAGAGGTTATAGGTATTAGAGAAACCAGAGGTTCACTAAGTGAATATGATATTACTTATAATCAAGTAGATATGATAGAGAATAAGAGCATTGATTTTGATGGGATTAGAAACGCTATTAATGATAGAACGAAACTTGTTACTATCCAAAGATCAAAAGGTTACGATACAAGACCTACGCTATCTGTTAATCAGATAGGAGAAATCATCTCATGCGTTAAAGGTGTAAGAAGTGACATAATATGTATGGTTGATAATTGTTATGGAGAATTTGTGGAAAAAATAGAACCTACAGACTTAGGGGCAGATATGATAGTAGGCTCGTTAATTAAGAATCCAGGTGGTGGACTTGCACCAATTGGCGGATATATTGTTGGTAAAGAAGAGTATATAGAAAATTGTGCAGTTAGATTGACAGCTCCTGGATTAGGAAAAGAAATAGGTGCTACCCTTGGACTTAATCAACAATTTTTTCAAGGATTATTCATGTCACCACAAATTGTAGCAGGTGCTTTAAAAGGAGCTATATTTGCTGCTAATGTTTTTCAGAAGTTAGGTTATGAGGTAATACCTGATAAAGATGAAAGTAGACATGATATCATACAAGCTATTAATCTGGGATCACCTGAAGCGATAATTGCTTTTTGTCAAGGAATTCAAGCTGCATCTCCAGTAGATAGTTATGTAACACCAGAACCATGGGATATGCCAGGATATGATTCAGAAGTGATTATGGCAGCGGGCGCATTTGTACAAGGTTCATCAATAGAGTTAAGTGCTGATGCACCTATAAAACCCCCGTATACAGTTTTTTTTCAGGGCGGTTTATCATGGCATCATGCAAAATTCGGTATTATGACAGCTTTACAAAGAATGATAGACAATAAAAGTGTTACAATAGAATGATAATGAGTAATAACTTTTCGATTATTTAAATATAGGTTATAATTGCTAATGTTGGCAATGTTTTATTATATTGAAGTAATTGAAAAGTTTTTTAGAATACATTATATGACATTGGGACGTTTCGTTTGACACTTTATGACATATTAAGTGAAAATAATTTAATAGGATGAAAGCGATGGTAAAAAAAATAGATAATAATGTTAAGATTAATAATGTTAAATTAATCATTAATGGAAATAAAACAGTTGAAGAGATTGCTGATAAACTTGAAGTAAGTACTAAAGCTGTTAGGCATTGGGAAAAAGTTTATATAGCAAATCGTAAGAAGAAAAGAAATAGAGTAATTGCAGGTATCATATTATTACTAGTCATATGTATACCAATTTTGCTTTTTACTATATTACATAAAAAAGCTAAGAAGGTTGATGAAACAGTAGTACCAGAAGTAACTAATCAAGAAAATGAAAGTGAAAATATCAATAAAGATAAAAACCCAATATATAGTGGAGTAGGAACAGTTTTTATTGATCCTGGACATGGCTTCTCTGATTGTGGAACAGCATCCCCTAAAGAATTTGGTTTGGATGTTACGGAAAGTAAGGTTGTCTTAGATGTTTCCAATAGAGTAGTTGAGATATTAAAGGCTAATGATTATAATGTAGTTACATCAAGAACAGAAAATTATAATGAAATACAAGAAGATAAAATATATAAAGTTAAGTTAGAGGAAAGAGTAAAAAAAGCTAATGAAAGTAATGCTGATGTTTTTGTATCTTTACACATTAATGCATTTGAAGAATCCAGTAGTACCAATGGATATGATATATATTATTGTGATAAAGGAGAAGAATATAATACTACAGCAGATAAATTAGCTAAAATGATATCTACTAAATTTACAGAGAAAACGGGAATTGAGAAAATTAAAATACGTGAACAGAAGACAAGGGCATATTATGTAATTAGAAAGACTACTATGACATCAGTCTTATTTGAAATGGGATATGCTACTAATTTAGAAGATGCTAAGAGATTAACTGATGCAGATTTCTTAGAAAATTTAGCTCAATCTGTGGCAGAAGGTATAATGGAATTCTTGACAGAGCTACATCCAAAAGAATAAAGTATATTTAATAAAAAAACATTATCAAATGTTAAAAATAATACTAAAAAGTGATAATCGAATATTAAGCAAGGTTGGCTAGAAAAATAGTTAACCTTGTTATTTTAATAATTAAATTTTTCTTAGTATATTGTATTAATTATTAGTTCAAAATTTTACTCTGAATTTAAAAAAGGAATAATATATTGTGATTTTTTCAGTTTTCTAATATGAAAAAGAGTATAATATATATTAATAAGTTCAATTTAGTAATAAAAAGTTAATTGTTTTTTAATCATTTTTATGTATAATTTTAATGCTAATCATGTAGAATTTAAGATGGTTAGTTATAATTTAGTTTAAAGTAATTATCTTATTGAAAAAATATTAGATGAATCTCAATATGATAATACATACATTGAAAAAAGGTTATGTTTGACTATACGCTAATATAAAGTTACAAAATAAAATTTTGGGAAAGTAGGTATGATAATGGAAATTACTGAGAGTACCATAAAAGACTGTAAACTCAAGGTAAATAAAGTTGAAAAAGAAATTGCCAAAGGAATTGTTGGACAAGAAGATGTTATAAGACAAGTTCTTCTAGGAATTTTGACAGGTGGAAATATATTACTCGAAGGAGTACCTGGTCTTGGAAAGACTCAGCTTGTTAAAACACTTGCTAAAGTTATGAATCTATCTTTTTCAAGAATACAATTTACCCCGGATTTAATGCCGGCTGATGTTGTTGGAACTAATATGTATGTAGAAGATAATCATGGTAAAGGGTATTTTGAATACCAGCAAGGTCCTGTATTTGCTAATTTGTTATTAGCTGATGAGATTAATAGGGCTACGCCTAAGACTCAATCATCCATGTTGGAAGCGATGCAGGAAATGACAGTAACTGTTGGGAAAAATACATATAAGTTACCTCAGCCGTTTATGGTACTAGCGACTCAGAATCCAATAGAAATGGAAGGAACTTATCCATTGCCTGAAGCTCAATTAGATAGATTCATGTTCAAAGTTATGGTTGAATTTCCTAATCTGGATGAACTATCTAAGATTATGGATTTAACTGTAGATGGGAATTATAGTGAACCTTCCAAAATAATATCTGGAAATGATATACTTGATATAAGAAATATCATTAACAAAGTTCCTATAGCTAAATATGTTAAAGAGTATGCTCTAAAACTAGTTGTTGCAACTCATGGTGAATTACCTAATGCATCTGAGATTACTAAAAAGTATCTCAAATATGGAGCTAGTCCACGTGCAGCACAAGCGATACTGAAATCGGCGAAAGCTAATGCTTTACTTGAAGGCAGGTATAATGTTTCTTTTGATGATATTAAGTATGTCGCTCTTATTTGTCTAAGGCATAGAATATTTTTGAACTTTGAAGCTATTAGTGATGGGATTAATGAAGACGAATTCATAAGAATGTTATTGAATGAAATAAAAGTCTAGGAAGTAGAGGTTTATTATGAATGAACAAATTTTTACATCCGATTTTATGAGTAAATTAGAAAAGTTATCAGTATGTATTAAAAATACAGCGGCATATGGATCTGCTGGAAGCAGGAAGTCAAAAGCTAAGGGGATGTCAGTTGAATTTTCAGATTATCGTAAATATGTTCCTTCAGATGATTTCAGAAGAATTGACTGGAATGCTTATGGAAAATTCAAGAAGTTATATATAAAATTGTTTATGGAAGAAAAAGAAGCTGTTTTTAACATATTTATAGATAATAGTAAGTCAATGGCTTTTTATAATAAAAATAGAGTAACTTTGCAGTTAGCTGCTGTTTTTTCCTATATAGCACTTAATAATTTAGATAAAGTATTAATAAATCCTCTTGTATCAAATGAAAGCAACATTTTTCTTGGACAAGGTAAAAATTCTTTTATGAAATATATAAATTACTTAGAAAACATAAAATTCGATGCAGAAAAATCTAATTTCGTTAAGTTGAAAAGATCACATTTTAGGGGTAGCGGTATAAGTATAATCTTATCGGATTTATTTACAAATGATGAGTTGGATGATGTAATTAAATTCTTAACTTATAATAAACAGCAAATACTGGTATTGCATATATTATCAGCAGAAGAGATTGCCCCAACTATAGATGGAAGATTTAAATTGGTTGATAGTGAAACTGGACAAGAAAAAAATCTTATCATGACTCCTAACTTACTAAAAAAATACAATGAAAAATTAGAAAAATATAGTAATGATATTAATAACGTTTGTAACAAATACGGTGCATCTTATATAAGAATCAATTCATCAGATACAGTTGAAAAGATTATTCTAGAAGATTTAATCAATACTTTTACAATGTTATAGAATTAATGTTACATGTTGAATAAAAAGGATGTGTAATCAATATGAGGTTTAGTAATCCTTATGCTTTATTGTGGTTGCTTCTTATTCCAATCGTTATACTAATGTATATTTTGAAGCAGAATTTTGAAAGAAAAGAAATTTCCAGTACTTTTTTATGGGATTTGGCTTTAAAAGATGATGAGGTAAGTACACCATGGCAGAAGTTAAAAAAGAATATATTAATGATATTGCAGATAATTGTCGTTATACTCATTACATTATCATTGGCAAATCCTTATTTTTATAAAAAACACGAGACTAATAATGCACAGATTATAGTTATAGATAATAGTGCAAGTATGAATGCCAAGTATAATAAAAATAAGACGAGATTAGATTATGCAAAAGAGGTTGCAAATAAAAAGATAAACGGATTAATAGATGGAACATCAATTACAATAATTACTGTAGGAAGCGAAGTAAATATAGATGTTTCAAATGCTGTTGACAGAGATGTTATAAAAAAATCAATTAATAATATAAAACCAACATATGGTTCTAAAAAAATTAATGATAATATGGATTTTATATATTCTATAGCAGATAGCTATGAGGATTATGAATTATCTATTGTAACAGATGAAATCATTGAAAATGGGAATACAGATAATTATTTAGTCAACTCCATTGGCTCTAATGTGAGTATAGATAGCTTAGCAACTTTTCTTACAGTAAATAATTATGAAATTCTAGCAAAAATAACTAATAGATATGAAACTCCTGTTAACGTACATCTAGATATTTTTGATGAAAATGATTCCTTATTAAAAGGTAAGGAAATACAATTGCAGGGTAATGAAAGTAAGAATATTCTATTTGATAATGTTGTGTGTGAAGGTTCATATATATATGGAGAAATAAAAGAGAAAGATTTAATAAAAGAAGATAATATAAGATTCAGTACCTTAAAAGAAAACAATACCAAAAAAATATTATTGGTATCAGAAGAAAACATTTTCATGGAAAAAGCTGTTTTAGCATCTAATAAATATGAATTATTCAAATCTAAAAATAGAGATGTCTCTAGTGAAAAATATGATTTATATATTTTCGACAGCATTATTCCTAATGAATTACCGAAAGACGGTAGTTTCATATTTATTAATATTCCAGAGATTGATGGATTATATGATACAGAGTTTAACGATAACAGTAGAATGGTAGATTTTGTTGAAAATGATATAACTAAACATGTGATTAATGAAAAATTCATTGTTTCAACATATAATAAGATAAATATTAAAGACTATATGCAATCTATAGCTGATGCTGGTGATGACAGTGTTATAGCAATGGGAAATAAAAATGGTATAAAATTCGGTATTGTTTCTTTTGATATACATAATAGTGATTTACCACTTAATGTTAGTTTCCCTATTCTTATGGATAGTTTATTAACTAATATATTAGGAAACTCTATTCAATTATTGGATGATTATAATGCTAATGAAAGCATATCCTTCGAGCCATTAAGTACCACGGAAAAAGCATTATTAATAGATCCTACTAATTATAAAGACAAAATAAATGTAGAGTATCCTATAACTTATTATGATAATACTAATAAGTTGGGTGTTTATCAATTAATACAAGAAAACAAAGATAAGGAACAAAAAATAGATTATATAACTATTAATTATGATACCGATTCAGAATCAACTATTAATAGTTATTCAAATGAGTTTGTAAATAGTGTTGATCATAAATCAATTATAAATAATAATAAGAAAACAGATTATATATTCTTATTTATCATTCTTGCTATTGTTGTAATTCTTTATGAATGGAAAAAATACATTATTGGCTAGAGGTGTAATTATGAGATTGGAATTTGGAAGGATATGGGTCTTGATACTATATCCGTTGATAGTTTTTTTGATATTAATGATATCAAAAAAATATTATAACAATAAATTAAAGAAGAATTTAATTACAGTTATAAGATGTATTGTAATGCTGTTTTTAATATTAGCTTTAGCAGATATATCTATCGTCAGAACATCAAAAGAAACGTCTACTATCTTTTTATCAGATGTGTCAGAGAGTATGTACAAGAATAAAGAAAGTATAAAGGATTTTATTAGGAATGCTGTTAAAGATAAAGAAAAAGATGATAGTGTTGCTTCTGTAGTATTTGGGGAAAATTCAACACTAGATGTTAACTTGACTAAAGATTTTACATCTGATGTATTAGTGACAGATGTAAATGGATCATACACAGATATAGAACAAGGTATATTGAAAAGTATGGCATTGATGCCTAGAGAAAAGAATAAAAGGATAGTTATACTAACAGATGGAAAAGCGAATAAAGGAAACTTAAATAAACTTGTTCAATCAATAAAAGATCAAAATATCGAGATAAAAGTTAAAAATATAGATTCTACTGTTACGAACGAAGTGTATGTAGATAATTTTCATATACCTCAAAAAGTCAATTTAGGTGAACAATTCCAGATTAACATGAATATATTCTCTACAGTTGAAACTAATAGTAAAATAACTGTTATAGCAGATGGGGAAAAGGTAATTACAGATGATGTAATGTTAAGGAAAGGTTCCAACAATTATGTAATGAATGATATAGCTAAGAAAATGGGATTCGTTGATTATGAATTATTGATTGAACCTGATATTGATGAACTTACAGTAAATAACACATATTCTGCATTTACATTTGTTCAGAGTACCCCTAAAATACTTATATTGAATGATGATGAAAAAGATGCTCTACAGATTGTGAAGATAGCTGAGAGTATAGGACTTGGCCATGATACACTTAATAGTGTACAGGCACCAATAAACTTGGAAAATATGTTAAAATATAAGAGTATCATCATGTGTAATGTATCTGCTGATAATTTGAGTGATGCTTTTTTAGATAATATACCAAGTTATGTTAAGAACTTTGGTGGAGGATTAGTAACTATTGGCGGGGAAAGCTCTTATGCTTTAGGTGGATACTATAAAACACCATTGGAAACTGTATTACCAGTTAATATGGATATGAGTGGAATAAAAAATAAACCTAAGATGGCTATGATGCTAGTTATTGACAAATCAGGAAGTATGTCTGGTAATAATCTAAGGCTTGCAAAAGAAGCTGCAATAAGAACGGTAGAAGTGCTGGAAGATGATGATCAAATAGGGGTTATTGCATTTGATGATACACCTACTAATGTCGTTGATATACAAACAGTGGACAATAGAAAAAGTATTAATGAAAGTATATTAAATATAAGTGAAGGAGGGGGAACATCTATACTACCTTCTTTACAAGAAGCTTATAATAGATTGATAGAATCGAAAGCAGAAATAAAGCACATTATACTGTTGACTGATGGACAAGCAGAACAAAATGGATATGACTCTTTACTAAGAAATATGAATGATAATAGAATAACGTTGTCAACAGTAGGTGTAGGAACAGGTGCTGATATCAAATTATTATCATATTTAGCTACTGCTGGCAAAGGAAGAAAGTACTTCACTAGAAGTGGTTCAAGTATTCCAAGAATCTTTGCAAAAGAAGCATTTATGGCTTCAAGAACTTATATAAATAATATGACTTTCACTCCTATAATGAATTCTTATCATTCTATTTTAAGTAATATATATGATGAGGGTTTACCACAATTACAAGGTTATGTAGGTACTTCTCCAAAAGATGCGGCAACTGTTATATTGACAAGTCCTGTCAACGACCCTATACTTTCTGTTTGGCAGTATGGACTTGGAAAAACTGCTTCTTGGTGTTCAGATTTATCAGGTGAATGGAGTGCTTCATATAATGCTTGGGATAAAAATAATGTGTTTTGGCAGAATATAATCAATTACACAATAGAGAATTATTCAGAGGATGCAATAGAGATAAACAGTTCGTATGATAATGGAAAAGTTGAAATCACTCTTAATTCTGATGTGAATGACTCTTTACTTGATACAGTAGTACAATTGAAATCACCTTCAAATGAATTATTAACCGTTAATTTGGAACCTGTGAGAAAAGGAGTATATCAAGGAACTTTTGAGCCAGAAGAAATAGGTTCATATATGATAAAAGGAGTTCAGAGGCATGAAGATGAAATAGTGGCTACGGGTTTAGGTGGTATTAATATACCTTATTCGGAAGAATATAAGATAACTACAAATAAATCTTTCAATACATTTGTAGAAAAGGTTGGAGGTAGATATATACAAGATTCTAGAGAGGTATTTACTGATATTGATAATAAAGTTAAAACTAGTAGGAAGATAACTAATGGGTTATTGATAGTTGCACTTATTATGTGGTTGATTGATATAGCTTTTAGAAGATTTAATATTGTATCTAAATTGCAAAAAATAGTATTACCTTTAACAAACCTATCAAGTAGATTAAGGAAGGGAATAGATAGTAAAAATAAAAAGGTTGTTAATAAGATTAATGAGAACAAAAATGAAACCATTATTATAGAAAAAGATATTAAAAAAGATAAGATTAATAAGAAACCTCTTAAGAAAAATCATGACAAAAAATCAAACTTAATTGATACTTCAGAATTACTTGGAAATACCAAAAGGAAAAGATAAGGGAGAATAAAATGAAGAGGATAATAAGATTAATAATATGTACATTTATAGTTTTTCTATTTACTGAAATTGGGATTAGTGTTCATGCTTCGAATAATGATAATTTTAAAATTGATGTGAATTATGGATATGATAACTATTATAAAGTTTATAAAGATATGCCTGTTAATATTAATATAGTTAATGATATAGATGATTTTGATGGGATTGTGAAAATAAGATATCATGTCAATAGTGAAAATGATGGGATGTTATCACAGAAAGTGACTTGTGAAAAAGGTAATGCTAAAGATATTAAATTCATAATACCAAGAGTCAATGAAAATTTAGCAATTATAAGAGTCATACTTGAAGAGAAGGAAAAAGTTATTTATGAGAAAAAGTTCACACTACCTTTCAATCAAGGAATAGAATCTAATCTGATGTTAGGAGTATTGGATGAGGATTATGATGATTTGAATTATTTTAATTCTGATATTTGTACAAAAGTTAACCTAAATGAGAATAATTTTCCGGAGGATGTTTTTGCTAGTAAAATATTAGATGTTATAATAATCAATAATTATAATTTATCAAAGTTAAATGAAAAACAAATAGAGGTTCTGAAAGAATGGGTAATAGATGGTGGACACTTAATAATAGGGTCAGGAGTGAATTACACGAAGACAATACCTATAATTGAAGACTTTATAGGTATAGATTCAATAAATGAGCTTATTGAAGCAGATAATAAGATATTATATGACGTTGTTAATGAACAGTCAGATGAAAATGTTATAAATAACACACCACTCAGTATAATTGAATTTGATAGTAGTACGTTAAAGGAGGTTGTTTCTAATGGTGAGTATGGACTAGCATATAATGTGAAAAAAGGAAAAGGAAATATTGATTTATATACTTTTGATTTAGGTATGGAACCAATGAAATCATTTACATATAATAATGAATTTATGAATTTATATTTATTACCAAAATTTATGGATAAGCAAATCAGAGTATCTAATGAATCTACACCATATAATAGAGCTACTGATTTTTTAGAGATAATGACACAAATTAAATATCCAGCAATATGGAAAATAATTACAATTATTGTTATATACATTTTAATATTAGGTCCTATTTTATATATATTTCTTAAGAAAAGAGGCAAAAGACAATATATGTGGGTATTCATACCGGTTATATCCATACTATTTGTAGCAATAATGTATGTGACTGGAATAAATACTAGAATAAAAGAACCCGTATCACAATTCATTAATATTCTGAACTTTTCAGAGGATGGAGGTTCGAAAGATAGTTTTGGAACTGTCTTAAATACAAATATGTCAAAGTTAAGGGTGAAATCAGAAGATGGCCTATCTATGATACCTATAATAGAGAGGAATAATCATTTTTATAGTACATCAGATGATATTCAGTATAGGGATTTCCCTATTTATTATAATTTGGAACTAGGACTTGATTCAACCATTGAATATTATAAATCAAATGTATTGAGCAATAATAGCTTTAAAATTGAAACACCTGAAAGTGTTCCGCAAGTTAATCTTATTGATTTGCAATTAACTGCTGATGGACGTGAATTAACTGGTACAGTAACCAATAATTATGATTTCGATTTTAAAAATTGTATAGTGTATTTTAATAATATGATTTATACTATAGATAATTTAAATGAAAGTGAAGTAAAGAATGTAGGAAAACCAATTCCAAAAAGTTATGATTCACTATGGAGATATGCTTGGGAAATATCACGTGGTATATCAGATTCAGTGGAAGCAAAGAAAGATATGTACCAAAACGCTGAGATGTTAGATTATATAAGGTATATATATGAAAGCATTAATAGTGATGAAGTTTTGTTTGTTGGTTTTACAGATGAAACTTTTGCGAAAGGTTTTCAAGTTAATAATAGAAAAATAGATAATAAGGAAAAAACAATGATAACTTCATTAGCTACAGTTAATTACATAAAAGGTTCTACAGTATTGTTAGATTATGGAATGGTTAAACCTCTAGTAAATGGAGTTATAAGCGAAGAGATTGCTTATGCAAATGATAAAGAATTCAGTTTTACATATCAGATGCCTACAGAAACTATGGATATGACCCTTGTAAAGATTAGACGAAATCCTATATATAGTGAGAAATTCGATAAGGGCAAATATTATCTAATTGCTAATGATGAATCTTATATAGAAATGACAGATTCTATAACCATCAATAAAGAGAATATTGATAAATATATCAGTAATGATGGAGAATTAAGGATGGTTGTTATTATGGATGATCGTGGAGATTTTGACGTTCCTGAAATATATGTAGAAGGGATTGGAAAATAATGTTGGAGATAAGAGGATTAACCAAAAATTATAGGAAATTTACTGCCTTGAAAGGTATCAATTTAAATGTTGAAAAAGGTGAAATATTTGGATTTATAGGACCTAACGGTGCAGGTAAAACTACAACTATAAAAATAATGTGTGGATTGCTTAGTCCAACTAACGGTGAAGTCTATATTAATGGTATTAACGCATTGAAAAACATTAGGAGAGCTAAAGAATACATAGGTTATATGCCAGATTTTTTTGGAGTATATGATAATCTAAAAGTAACAGAATATCTAGAATTTTATTCCTCTATCTATGGAATAAAAGGTGATGAAAGTAAAAAACTGATAAATGATTTACTTGAACTTGTGAATCTTGAAGAGAAAGCGGATTTTTTTGTTGATAGTCTATCAAGAGGTATGAAACAGAAGCTTTGCTTAGCTAGATGTCTAGTTAATAATCCTGAATTATTAGTTTTAGATGAACCAGCTTCAGGTATGGATCCAAGAGCAAGAGCTGATCTGAAGAGGATATTATGTACATTAAGAGACATGGGCAAAACCGTTATCATCAGTTCACACATACTAACGGAATTATCAGAGATATGTACATCTATAGGAATTATCAATAAAGGAGAAATGGTTATTAGTGGTAATGTAGAAGACGTTACCAATAAAGTGTATAATAACCAAATATTAGAGATTGAAGTTACAGATTCTCCAGATAAAGCAGAAACGGTTCTAAAAGAAATGGATTTCGTTCAGGAAATCAATCCATTAGGAAATAAATTAGAAGTTTCCATTAATGGAGATAATGAGCAGATAAAAACATTATTAAAAATATTGATTATAAAAGATGTACCAGTCATTACACTAAATAAGAAGACACAAAATCTTGAAGATATATTCTTGGAAGTAACTAAAGAGGCATAAGTTATTATTAATATCTAGGAAAGGGTATGGAATTATGAAATCAATTATATTAAAAGAATCTAAGATCAGGATGAGAAGTTGGAAAACCGTAGCTATGATAGTAACTTACGTTTCATTGTTGGCATTTGGAGTTATTGTTATGTTAAGTGGTTCTATATATGATGTTTATAATTCAGACTTGAGTGGTAATTATATGAATATATATATGACAATAACTATTATTCAAGTGTTGATGATATCATTTATAGTACCTATCATAGCATCTGGTTCAATATCTCTGGAAAGAGAGAAACAGACACTAGATATACTTCTTAGTACCAATCTAAGACCTATTTCTATTGTTATGGGTAAGCTGATGACAACTATAAGTGTTGTTTTATTATTAATCGTTGCCTCATTACCAGTATTTTCATTTGTTCTTTTATTCGGAGGATTAAATATATCATCTATATTTAACATGCTATTGTTTTACATTATAATTTCTTTGTTTTTTGGTTCATTAGGAGTATTTTTTTCATGTTTATTCAAAAAGACTATAACATCAATTGTACTCACATTTTTAGTTATGCTCTTTTTAACTATTGGAACAATCATACTACCATTAATATATACAGAGCTAACAGGTAACTATTCAATTATTGAAGATAATATATTTATATTGTTTTATATTAACCCAGCAATAACTTTTTGGGTAGTACTATTAAATCAATTTGATATGTTAAATGAACTTGCCCATTTTCTTGGAGGTTCAAAATTTACGAATAACTTCGTGTTAATAAGTTCAAGTTTATTTTTGATAATGTCTGGAATTTTGATTTTTGCTTCAGCACATATTTTGAACCCTATTAAGAAAAAGCATGGTAAAGAGATAAAAGAGGTTAGTCATGAATGATATTAATAAAAACATATATAGTATTATTAATAAAGTTAAATTAAAAATAATCATAAAAAAATTATTAACATATATTTTGATATGCTTTACTTTTGGTACTATGATATGCATTGTATTATCAATAATATCACATATTATGCCAATTACATTTATATATATTAAGTTTATGTATATCTTACTATGCAGCTTATTGGTAGGGGTAATATGTACATTTCTTAGTAGACCAGATAGTATGTATACTGCTAAGATTATTGATAGCAACGGTTTAAAGGAAAGAACAGTTACTGCTCTTGAATTAATGGAAAGTGATAACCCATATTCAAGAATTGAGATAAAAGATACTTATGATCATTTAAAAATGATTGATTATAAGAAGATAGTATCTTATAGACCAGGTAAAAAAAGATTAATAGTTTTATTGGTAATGTGTGTATCTTTGATAATAATTTCTAGTATACCTAATAAAAATGAAGATATCGTAGCTCAAAAAGAAAAGGTGCACATAATCAAAAAAGAAGAGAATAAAGAAATAAAAAAGATAGAAAAAGAAATAAAAAAAGATGATTACTTGACTCACGATCAAAAAGAAGAGCTTGTCAAAGAGTTAGCAACACTTAATAAGGAAATATCTACTATTAATGATGAAAAGGAATTTACTAAGCAGGCAGAGTCGAATAAAAAAATAATTGAACATAAGAAGAATAAAGCAAAAGAGAGAAATTTTGAAAAATTAGCTAATAAGATGTTACAAAATGATAAACTAAAAAATTTGGCAGAAAACCTTAAAAACAAGGATTTCGATAAAGCGAAAGAAGATATAGAAAAGTTAATAGAAGCAGCTAAAAATATGAGTGATAAAGAATATGAAAATATGGTAGCAGATATATCAGATAAATTAAAAGGTATTGATATTGATAGTCTACAAGATGCATTAGGTGAATTAACTGATGATATGCAATTGACTGCTCAACAATTATCAAATAGTCAATATGAATTAGCAAAAAAAAGTAATAATAATATGATAAGTAATAACAACAATAATACAAATGGACAGAGTACTCCTCAAAATAATAGTCAAGAAAATGGACAGAGCAATCAGGGGAATGGACAGAGTAATGGGCAAGGGAATGGACAAAGCAATGGACAAAGTAATGGACAAGGTGATGGACAAGGTAACGGCCAAGGAAATGGACAAGGAAATGGTGGTGGAAGAGGTAGAGGAAGTGCTAACGGTGACACTAATAACCAGCCTTTAAATGCTTCAACGGAAGATAAATATATTAATGGACAGCAAGGAGAAAAGAATAGTTCGATTGAAATGACAAAAGAAGGTATTTCGATTGATGGAGAAAAAATATCATATGACCAAGTAATCGGAGAATACGAGAATAAAGCATATGAATCAATGAATAGTTCGGATATTCCAAAAGGAATGCAGCAAGTAATAAAAGATTATTTTTCTGGATTGAATTAAAGTTTAAAAAAGTGATGCAAAATGGATATAAATATTTCTTAATATGCTCATATAAGTTTATGCTTATTGCATCTTAAGAAATATTATGTTATATTTATAGGTGACAAGACACATGTAAAGCCACTAACAATTAATTTATAAAAGGTGATGTAATGATAGAAGATATGAAAAGTAAAATATTAAGATTAAAGAAAGAGAAAAAAGCAGTTATTCTTGCTCACAATTATCAAATTGATGAAGTACAGGAAATTGCAGACTACATAGGAGATTCTTTAGCATTATCCAAAATAGCTATGAATGTTAAAGAAGATACTATTGTTTTCTGTGGTGTGAAATTCATGGCAGAAACAGCCAAGATTCTAGCACCTGATAAAAAAGTATTACTACCTGTTGCTGAAGCAGGATGTCCTATGGCGGATATGGTAACTGCCGAGAACTTACGTAAAACAAAAAAAGAATATCCTGAGGCTGTAGTCGTATGTTATGTTAATTCATCAGCAGACGTAAAAGCAGAGAGTGATATTTGTTGTACTTCTGCTAATGCATTAGAAGTCATTAAGAGTATAGATTCTGACAAGATACTTTTTGTACCTGACAGGAATCTAGCTTCATATATTAAAAGCCAAGTAAAAGATAAACAGATAGATATGTGGCAAGGTTTTTGTATAGTACATAACCGAGTGAGTGAAGATAATTTATCATATATTAAAGAAAATTATCCTGTTGCACCGATTCTAGTACATCCTGAGTGTAGACCTGAGATTATTGAACATGCTGATTTTGTTGGAAGTACTAGTGAAATAATCAAGAAGGTTAAAGAATTAAAAGACAAAAAGATTATTATAGGGACAGAAGAAGGAATTCTATATACGCTTAAAAAGCAAAATCCAGATAAAGAATTCATATTATTATCAAATAAATTGGCCTGTGTTAATATGAAAAAAACAACTTTACAAGATGTAAGTAATGCACTAGAGAACGATATTAATAGGATAGAAATAGATGAAACCATTAGAGAAAAAGCATATAATTCTTTAATAAGAATGATTTCATTATAGATTGCAGGTGAAAATGATATGAGAGATTATGTAATACCTTTTGATACGGATAATATACCAAAAGAATATGTAGATGTAGTTATAGTAGGTTGTGGAGTAGCATCTTTATATACAGCTTTGATGTTACCAGATAACTTGAATATAACTATAATAGCTAAAGAAACTTATAAAGAAACCAATTCATACTTGGCACAGGGGGGAGTAGCAGCACCTTGTGATAAAGAGAACGATATGAAAGAATTGTTTTTCAATGATACTCTAACTTGTGGTAGAGGAGAATCAGATGTTGAAGCTGTTAAGATATTGGTTAATGAAGCAGTAGATAATATACTAAATCTAGAGAATCTAGGTGTGAAGTTTGATAAAGACAAGACAGGGAAATATCTTTTGGGAAAAGAAGGGGCACACAGTGTGTCCAGAATCGTAAGAGCGGGTGACTTTACTGGAAAGTCAATAATGGAAGTTCTATACAATCAAGTAGAAAAAAGTAAAAATATTACTATAAGAGAAAATATATTTGTTGTAGATATCTTGACATATAAGAATAAGTGTGTTGGTATTCTTGTACTGGATAATAAAAATATTAAGTCGATTTTATCTAATTACATTATATTAAGTTCGGGTGGTATTGGTAATATATATGAACATACTACTAATGCTAAAGGAATTAATGGAGATGGGATTGCTATGGTTCTCCGTGCAAATGGAGCTGTTAGTAATATGTCTTATATTCAGTTCCATCCTACTGTTTTTTATGATAGTTCCCATAATGGACAGAGCTTTCTTATTTCTGAAGCGGTAAGAGGTGAGGGGGCTATATTATATAATGAAAATGGCGAACGGTTCATGGAAAAAATACATCCAATGAAAGATTTAGCTCCAAGAGATATAGTTTCATCTGCTATCATAGAGCAAATCAAAAAGCAAATTGCACCATGTGTGTATTTAGATATAACCCATTGGGATGAAGAAGCTCTTAGATTACGTTTTCCTACGATATTTGAATTTTGCATGAGCAAAAATATAAATATGGCAGAAGACCTAATACCAGTAGCACCTAGAATGCATTATTTTATGGGTGGAATAAAAGTAGATATCAATGGACAAACATCAATTGATAATCTATATGCTAGTGGAGAATGCTCATGTACAGGTGTTCATGGAAAAAATAGATTAGCTAGTAACTCTCTTTTGGAAGCATTGGTTTTCGGTAGGAGGATAGCTAGAAATATTGAATCTAAGTATGGAAAATCAACTAAAATAGATAAAAATATAAGAATCAAAAATAATGATTCATCATATAAAATACTTCAAGATAGAAGTTCAATCACTAAATGGATGGAACAATATTTTGGTATAGACAGAACTTATTATTCAGTAAAACACTTAGAGACAAAGATTAACAATATATTGAATGATACTATAGAAATTGATTATTGCAGTAGGGATGATATAGAAAAAATTAATGCTGTTATGGTAATAAAAGCTATCATAAATGATGAATTGAATAAGAAATTAAGTAAGAATAATCTAATTAATGCTAACTGAATTTAAAATTTAATACACGGATATATTAGTTGAATTAAGCATTAGATGACACTATCAAATAGCAAAAATATTATTATATTAACATTAACTAATATTAGGAGGAAAGACAATATGCTATTAATGCAAAAAGTTGATAAAATAATTATTGAGGCTTTGGAAGAAGATATGAACAATGGAGATATAACTAGTGATACATTGATTAATGACAATCAAAGAAGCAAAGCTAAACTGATTGCAAAAGAAGATGGAATATTAGCAGGATGTGAGATATTTACTAGGGTTTTTGATTTGGTTGATAGTCATATCAAAATGAATTTATTCTTTAAAGATGGAGATAGTGTAAAAGAACAAGATGTCATTGGTAAACTCTATGGTCCCACTAAAAGTATACTTAAATGTGAAAGAATAGCTCTTAATTTATTACAAAGATTATCAGGAATAGCTACTATGACCAATAATTTTGTAAAAGAGATAGAGGATATGTCTGTAAGAATTGTAGATACAAGAAAAACTACTCCAGGGTTAAGAGTATTAGAAAAATATGCAGTTAGAACAGGTGGAGGCTTCAATCATAGATTTAATTTGTCTGATGCAGTTATGATTAAAGACAATCATATTAAAGCTGTAGGGAGTATTAAAATGGCTATTGAAATTGCAAAAGCTAATATACCACATACCATGAAGATTGAAGTTGAAGTTGAAGATTTAGAGCAATTAAAAGAAGCGCTTGATTCAAAAGCTGACATAATTATGCTTGATAATATGTCTACAGATATGATGAAAGAAGCTGTAATTTTAGCTAAAGGCAAAGCTATAATAGAAGCATCTGGTAATGTGACCAAAGACAGAATAAAAGATATAGCTAAAACTGGTGTAGATATCATATCTATTGGAGCGATTACTCATTCAGTAAAAGCTTTAGATATTAGCTTGAGGTTTTGCTGATTAACACAAATAAAACGTTGTATTTTCTATGAATTCAATAGAATAGACAAATCTAAATAGATATCTATAAGGATACTTTGGAAGATAATTATATTATTTTCCAAAGTTTTTCTTAATAGTAGGAAATATTTTTGAACTTAGATCACTTATATGGTATTTCAACATCTTCAATTTCAATTGTTTCACCATCTAATACTCTAAGATAAATATCTGAAATGGCATTATCATGATAGATATCAGGATATTCGACTATAGTATTATGTAGTGCATCAAAATCACCTTTTCTTCCATGAAAATCCTTTATAAGTAATGAGATTTCATATAAATGGATTGTTATTTTATCAAAATCCAGTAATTCATTTTTGTTATTGAAATATTGATCTTCAAGTATATGAATATAAAGCTGCAAACATAAAATAAAATGGTATATGTATTTATGGGAATCCATGTTTTTAATAAAATCGCTAGCTGAATAAATTCTATAACTATTAAAGATTTCATCATCAATTTGTGTTAAATAATAAATCTGTTGTGCAATATTATTTTGTTTAATGGATCTTATATAATTTGATATTTCATCATATACATAGAAATTACGGCAGAATAAATTTAGCTGACTACGTTCAAGATTCTTTGTTTTGCTTATTGAAGATACTAAAGTAATTATGCATATTATTAAGATTATAAGTGTTATTCTATACTTATTAATAGATTCTATTTTTTTAAACATAATTTCCTCCTAAAAATACAGTATTTTAGCAAATTATTAACTTTTATCGTATCAATATATTATCTTAAATCAATATGTTGGAAGTTCATGTGGTGATAGATAAATTAAAAAATAATATATATATATAATATATAATATATAATACATATCTTAATAAAAGTTTGCAATATATTATTTGAACCGGAATTAAATTCTAGGTAAATCTTATATCTCATTTTACTACTTAAATTTAATGCAGGTAAATAAAGACTTCTAATTAGCTTACCCCATAGAATATTGACGTGGGTAATTTTGAGTGAAAGCGATGTGCCACATGATGTATAAAGTCGAAAAGAGCTAAAAAATCAGAATAATCTAAAATATTATATTGAAAAAAGGGGACAGATACTATATAATTAGATTTATTATTACTGATGGATAAAAGGAGAGTGTGAAATCTCAGAAAAAATAGTTAAAGAGGAGAATAGTTATGAAAAAAATTGGATTATACATAATAGTTGTTGCATCAGTTTTTATCTTCATATTTCTAATCAACAACTCATCAAGTAAAAATTATAATATTGAGGATTATTACAAGATTGATAAGCAATTCGTGGATAATTTTTATGACTATAGTACAGGTTCAATCAATTATGATGAAATTAAACTGAATTATGATGCATATTCGCTACTTGATATATCCATGAATATTGAAATTAAAAATATTAATCTTGACAAACTTATTGATATTAGACCTTTAATGGAGGGACATCTTGAAAAATTGATAGCTGATGGATATTCTGATATGGTTGATTCACTAAAAACCAATCAAGATTATTTTGATTTCATGGAAAAACAGATAATTCCTGACGATCAGTATTATTCTATAATAAACAGACATCCTAAGTTGAAAGCTTACCCGGTTGGAGAATTAACATACTCAGTATATCATTCACTAACAAAACCAGAAGTATCATGGGATTCTACGTTTACACCTGAAGAAAAGCAATACTTCATTGAAAAAAAAATAACTATAGATGATGGCGTTTTTTTATTGCATGCCTTTAAAACCGTTGATAATATAAAAAAAATGTCAGA
This sequence comes from Vallitalea longa, assembly GCF_027923465.1. Taxonomy (NCBI): domain Bacteria; kingdom Bacillati; phylum Bacillota; class Clostridia; order Lachnospirales; family Vallitaleaceae; genus Vallitalea; species Vallitalea longa. The sequence continues at coordinate 159,516 of NZ_BRLB01000007.1, read as the reverse complement.
TGTTGAACTTGAGCAAATACTAGTAGATGAATACTTATATAAGCAAAAGATGTGTAAGAAATATTTGGCGCTATACGCGATCAACAAAATATATGATTCTACCGACTAGCATTTGATTTTGAATAGATTTGCTAAATAAATTTAACAGAATTGACAAATCTAAATAGATATCTATAAGGAAACTTTGGAAGATAATTATATTATTCTCCAAAGTTTTTATTTATAGTAGGAAGTATTTTTGGAATTAGATTATTTATATAGTATTTCAACATCTTCAATTTCAATTGTTTCACCATGATAAATATTATAGAAAAGTATACAAAATTAAAGGATTATAACATTTAAATATATTTATAATTTATGTATTATGAATGTATAGAAGGAGGAGGTAACAATGGATAAAAAGTCTCATAAATTTATAAGTGCATTTAGATTAAATAAGAAAACTGCACCGTATTATTTTATGTTGCCTGTTTTACTTATTTTTGCTATTTTCATGGTATATCCAATAATTAATTCATTGATACTTAGTTTTAATAAATTTGAATTTGGGGAATTTCATTTTGTCGGGTTTAATAATTATAAACTATTATTGCACGATCCAATTTTTAAAGCAGCATTGATTAATACGTTCATTTACTTAATCATTCAAGTACCTATAATGATATTTTTCGCACTTCTCTTAGCAAACACATTAAATCAGAATTCACTAAAATGTAAAACTTTTTTCAGAATTTCTATTTTTATGCCTTCAATAACATCACTTGTAGCATATTCTCTAGTATTTATGCTTCTTTTGAATACTGAGTATGGATTGGTTAATTATATATTGAAGCTATTTCATATTCCTGCAGTAGATTGGCTTAATAAGCCTACAAGTGCTAGAATCTCAATCATTATTGCAGTATGCTGGAGATGGACAGGTTATAATATGATTATTCTACTTGCTGGATTGAAACAGATTCCTGCCAATTTATATGAAGCATGTGCTATAGATGGAGCAAACAGATTTCAGACATTCTTCAAGGTAACTATACCAATTCTAAAACCAATAATATTATTTTGTACTATAACTTCCACTATAGGAACATTACAATTATTTGATGAGTCATATATCTTGACACAAGGTGGACCAGATAACGCAACAATCACAATATCTCATTACCTATATAATTCAGGTTTCAAATACGTAAAATTCGGATATGCATCAGCTATAAGTTATGTGTTGGTTATTATTATAGCCATATTATCTTTTATCCAATTTAAGGTGGGTGATGAAAAATGAAGTTGAAAGCAAAGAAGCATTACCCTGTTAAGATTATTAGTTATATATTTCTTATAATCATTACTTTCTTTTCGTTATTCCCATTTTATTTGATGTTCGTTTCAGGAACTAATTCAACATCGGATATATTAGGAATTCCACCAGCATTATGGTTTGGAGAAAATTTGATTGATAATTTTAATAATTTGAATGAGAGAATGTTGATTCTTCGTGTAATATTCAATTCTCTATTTATTACTATTACATATACAGTCCTGACTCTTTTGTTAGCTTCATTATCTGGTTATGCATTAGCAAAATTTGAATTCAAAGGTAAGAAATTATTTTTTACAATTATTATTGTTACCTTGATGATACCATTTCAAGTTTTATTAGTTCCTTTATATAATCTAATGAATGCTATTGGATGGCAGAATTCCTATCAAGCAGTAATAGTCCCATTATTAGCCAATGCTTTTGGAGTATTTCTTATGAGGCAGAATATGCTATCTTTTCCTGATTCCTTAATTGAGGCAGCAAGGATTGATGGATGTAATGAATTTAGTATATTTATGAAAATAGTCATACCTACTATGAAACCAGCATTAGGTGCATTAGCCATATATACATTTATGTCAATGTGGGGTAACTTCATGTGGCCACTTATTATTCTCAATACAAAAGAGATGTATACACTTCCTGTTGCATTAGCTTCTTTAAAAGGTCTTATGAGAATTGATTACGGTATGATTATGTTGGCTGCTACTATTGCCACTATTCCTATAATGATAGTTTTTCTAATCTTTCAAAAGCAATTTATATCAGGAATTATGGGTGGGGCAGTCAAAGAATAGAATAAAAGGAGGATTTACAATGAAAACTTTAACAAAAAGTTCTATGATGGTAAAATTAATTTGCTTATGTTTAGTAATGGTTTTAGTGATTTTGCCAACTGGGTGTAGTAAAAAAGATGAAAGCGAAAAAGCAGATAAAAATCTTAGTGAGGAGGATGGTACACTAGAAGGTACAGTTACAGTGTGGAGTTGGGATGTTGCCGCAAAGGCACTAGAAGAAGCAGCTGTAAAATTCAACAAGACATATCCTGATGTAGAGATAGAAATATTGGATTTAGGTAATTCACAGGTTTATGAAAAACTAACTACAGCTCTTTTATCAGGTGAAGGATTACCTGAAGTAGTTACTCTTGAAGGAGAAAGGATACCTTCTTTTGTAAATAAATTTCCAAAAGATTTTGTTGAACTAAGTGAAATAGTGGAAGAAGACAAATTCCTTCCCATAAAGATGTCCGAATGTAAAATTAATGGTAAAATATATGCATTTCCATGGGATGGAGCTCCATGCGGTCTCTATTATAGAGAAGATTTTTTTAATGAAGCAGGTGTAAAAGCAGAGGATATCGTAACTTGGGATGATTTTATTGAAGCAGGAAAGAAAATGAATGAAATAGGAGTAAAAATGATTCCTGTAGCAATTTCTAAGAATGACACTTTATTTAGAATGATATTAAATGAAATGGGTAGTTTCTACTTTGACGAAGATGGTAATACTACGTTGAATAATGAAGCTGCAATAAAAGCAATGTCAATAGTAAAAAAGATGTACGAAGCAGATGTATTATTTGATAATGTCAATTGGGATGGTCTAGTAACAGCATCAAAAGAAGGTAAAGTAGCTACAGTAGCTAATGCTGTATGGTGGGCAGGAACATTAAAAGATGAATGTACAGACAGTTCAGGTAAATGGCGTATCATGAAATTACCTGTTGTGGATGAGAATTCAGTTCAAGCAGCTGTCAACGGAGGTTCTAATATAGTGATACCTGCTAAATCAGAGAACAAAAAAGCTGCAATGGAATTCGTGAAATTTGCAATGACAGACCATGATTCACAAATTAATGCATTTTCCAAATACGGATTATATCCTTCTTATGAACCTATATACTCTGATAGTGTTTTTGAGAATGAGGAAGAATATTTCGGTAATCAGCAAATATGGAAATTGTTTGTTGAGATTGGAAAAGATATACCAAGTCTTAATTTTACACAAAATTTTGCTGAAACCAATGATTATGTTAAAGATGTTCAAGCGAAAATAACCTTAAAAGATGCAGATGTAAAACAATCAATGGACAAATTACAAAAAACAATGAAAGAAATGTATGGTAAGTAGATAGATTTAGATGGGTGATGTTTATAAATGCTAAATATAAACATCACTCATACATTAGGTTGGCTTGTTTTAGAAAATAATGTCTGATATACTGTAATTATTAAATAGTACAGCCATTTTATTACAATGAATGAGATGGTTATTATATTTTATCTTATATTATGGAGAAATTACATATATAGAATTTTTATACTAATGGAGGAAGATAATGATACAGAAGATGTTATTGTATTTATTTCTATTGATAGCTGGGGTTTTAATAGGTAATACTAAATTTATCAAAGATAAATTAATAAATAAAATTGAATTTATGCAATTGATATGTCTTTTTTTATTGCTATTTATAATGGGATTGCGAATTGGGATGGATGATTATATAATAGATTCTTTCTTAGAATTAGGAATCAAAGGTATTATAATATCATTAGTGATTATTAGTTTCAGTATTTTATTTACATTCATTGGGAAATGTATATTTTTTAGTAAAGCCAAATATCCGGACATAAGAGAAAGGAGACATTCTAATGAGCATTAAAATCCTTTTAGTAATTATAGTAGGTATTTTATCCGGTTATTATATCATACCAGATACGATGACATTAAATACTGACTTATGGCTAGATATAGGCTTGTGCTTATTGCTTTTTTTTGTTGGTATTGATATAAGTAAGAATAAGAATGTTATTAATGATATTAAGAAAATGGGTTTTAGAATATTATTGTTTCCCCTATTAATAGGTGTAGGCAGTATATTAGGAGGAATCGTAGGAGGATATATCATAGGCTTGAATTTCAATGAAGGGGGAGCTGTAGGAGCTGGTTTCGGATGGTATAGCTTATCTGCGATTATCTTAAGCGAACACTCTGCAAAATTAAGTGCATTAGCTTTCATTTCTAATGTAACTAGAGAAATATTAGCCTTCATATTAATCCCATTCATCTCTAAATACATAGGTTTAACTGAAACGATATCCATAGCAGGCGCTACTTCAATGGATACAGCTCTGCCAATTATTTCAAAAAATACTAATGCAATTATAACTATCATTGCTTTTGTATCTGGTATCATTTTATCTATTCTGGTACCATTTTGTGTTTCTATTATTATTTCATTAAGTTAGTAGTCAATTGATATTACTAAAATTTTTACAAGGAGCAGGTATTAGTGAAAAAATGGAAAGTTATGCTGATTGATGATGAAATTATGGTTATTGAAGATTTAATGGATATAATTGATTGGGAAGCCAACGGTTTTACAATTGTAGCAAAAACTACGAGTAGTAGAGAGGGTCTTTCATTATACAAGAAATATGAACCTGACATTATCTTCATTGACATCAATATGCCAGTAATCAATGGATTAGAATTGACTAAAAAAATAACGAAACTATCTAATAACAAAAATATTCAGATATTCATTCTAACAGCATATAGTGATTTTAATTATGCAAAAGAAGCAATAGGGTTAGGTGTATGTGATTATTTATTGAAACATGAAATCAGTCATGATAGTCTGTTGGATAATTTGAAAAAGGCAGCAAATAACTTAGAAAAAAATGATGTCATCAATAGTGTCATAAGTAAAGATGTCATATCTTGTTTAATTAAAGGGAAACAACTTTCATCAGAACTAGAGAATTATTATAGAGTGTTAGTCAAATACAAGGTATCATTATTATTATTTGATATTAAAGATGATATGGAAATCGAAGATAATAATATACTGGATCAAATAAGTAAAGATGATAGAAATAGTCTGAAGATAAAACAGTCGTTAATCATTACTGATAGAAATAGGAAAATAATATGTATAATACGCAAAAAAGTCAATAGTAACAGTAAAATCCAAGAATGCCTATATTTGATAGCACTTAAAATAGGGAGATATATTAATAAAAATAAATATACGTATTCTATGGTATTGTTTAGAAAGAGTTGTCAATTAGGTGAATTAAAAGATAATGCTAGATATGTTAAAGATTGTATGGAATATCTATTTTATCTAGCCGAAAATAAAATAATATGGGATTTTGAAGTCCCAAAAAAAGAATTGATTTGTAAAGAAAGATTAGAAGGCATATCACAGAAATTAGTACAGGTTTTGGAGAGTAAAGTTATTGATGATGTGGACATCTTCTTTTCCAATCTACATCATGATCTTATAAGATATTATGGAAGTAATAACATGTTCCATATTATAGAAACATTAACGAAGACAATAGAAAAATATGCTGTAGACCATAATATTGATCCAGATAAATACATTAATAATTACAATGAAAAAGAAACAATGTTCATAAAAATCAATGATGTCACTGAGTATTATAAAAAAACATACAAAAGAATTATTAAAGATGTGCTAGAACAGAAACTTTACTCAAAAAAAGTATATGAAGCTATTTTATATATCCATGATAACTATAAAAAACCTTTAACAGTAGATAAAGTAGCAAAATATTTAGATATAAGTGGTGTTTATCTTAGCTTATTATTAAAAAAAGAGCTCAACAAAACATTTACAACTATATTAACCGAATATAGGATAACTATGGCATTGAAAATGATGGATGAAGGGAATTACAAGATCTATGAGATTTCTGAAGCTGTAGGATACAAAACCAGTCAATATTTCAGTAAAGTATTTAAAAAAATAGTAGGAACCAGTCCTTTAGAATATAAGAAGTGATTATTATGAAAAAATTAACATTAAGCTATAGAATTATTAAGATGACAACAATGGTAATAACAATTTCTATGGTTTGTTTGGGTGTAATTGTATATATATACTCTAAAAATACGATAGAGAAGCAGATTATAAAAGATTATAACACCAATATAAATCAAAAAGTAAAACAGATAGAATTTATAATGGAAGATTTATATTTAATATCTCAAGAAATAAGTGTCAGCAATGAAGTACAAGATTTTCTCATCTCCCACGAAAAAGTATCTGAGATTGATAAGACCATGAGCTATATGAAAAATTATAGCTATTTAAGAGAATATATTGATAGTTTTGTTTTAATAGATACCAACGGTAATTGTTTTTGGAACATATTTCCCTATAGTAGCTATTTTGAGTATAAGCTAAAAGAAGATTGGTACTCATATGATAGAAAATTGTATGGAAGATTTTCGAGAAAGCATGTAGTCTTTACAGACGGGAATGTAAAAACGGATGTTATTAGTTTTATAACAGATATAAATAATATAAATAGAAGTGATAATAAAATAGGCGAATTGATAATTAATATCAAAGTTGATTTTTTAGAGAATCTATTTCAAGAAAACAATAGTGAAGATGGACAACTGCTAATAAATCCATTTAATGAATTGATATACAAAGATTACAAAAAATTCGACTCAGCTAAGGTTAATGACTATATCAAGGACATAGAATTCCAAAATGGCGGAATGTATAGAAAATCAGACAATATGGTCTTCTATAAGAAATTAAACAATGGTTTTAAATATATAATAATAACTAATAGTAAAATATTTCATGATATCAGATTGCTCTTAATGTTTTTTGTGCTATTGACAATAATCATCAGCATAATAATTATGATGATTTTCTTAGGAAAGATCATTTCAGATATGACTAGACCAATCACTAACCTTGCATCAGCTATGGAAAGATTATCAGAAGAAAATCTGAAAATAAGAGTTGAAACCAATAGTTACGGAGAAATACAAATACTAGAAGAAGGTTTTAACAATATGGCTGTTAAGTTAGAGGAATATGTCAAGAAAATAATTGAATACGAGAAGAAAAAAAGAGATATGGAATTGGAATTGCTTATGTCACAGATAAATCCACATTTTATTTATAATACGTTAAATTCCATCGTTTACATGGCAAGAAAAGGTAAAAATAAAAATATAGAAAATATGACTAAGGCTTTCATAAATATATTACAAGATTCAATCAAAGTTACTATGTCACCAGAGGCTATGTTTGAACAAGTAGAAAATGAAATTGATACGATAAAAAGTTATGTGGAAATTCAAAAGGTCAGGTATAGAGACAAATTCCATATTGAATTTTTTATTGACGAGGAGATTAAGAAAATATATATACCTAAGATAATATTACAACCTCTTATTGAAAATGCGATCTATCATGGTATTTCACCATTATCTCGTGAAGGTAATATAATAGTGGATATCCATAAAGATGGTGAATATGTGTTTATAAGTGTTGAAGATGACGGGATGGGTATAGAGAAAGAAAAAGTTGATAATATGTTCATATTTGAAGATAGAAAGTACAGTAATTCATTGAAATCTATAGGATTATACAATATAAAAGAACGTCTGGACTATATATATAAACAGGATTACATGATTAGTATAAAATCTGATATAGATAAAGGTTGTAGAGTAGTTATTGAATTACCTTTGGTAAACAAAAATTAATTTGTAGTATAGAATATTATACAAAATTAGTGGATTGTATAGTTTATTAAATTTGTTATATCAAATAAAATATTAATATCCGAGGATAAAGATATGCACAAAACAAATAAAAAATTAATATTAATTACATTGCTATTTTTTATTGTATTTTCAATTTTCGTAATAGGTGAGTTTCTCTTGTTAAGATATCAAAGTAATAAAGACCCATTGATTAAAGATAGTAAAATAAAGGATTCAATTCTTATATGGGGATGGGATGAATCTCTTAATAAGAGTTTTTCAGAATACTCTAAGAAAAACAATGTCAGCATAAAATATGAGTTGATTGATAGTAATGATTATTTGAGAATATTGCAGAGTTCGTTAGCAGTAAATAAAAAGATACCTGATATTGTTTTTATGGAACGTGACCAGATCAGTGATTTAATAGATTTAGGTCTATGTGAAGATCTAGGGAAAAAACCGTTTAATATATTAAGTGAAGATTTTTTGCATTATAACATCGACAATTATAAAGATAAAGATAACAATATAATTGGAATACCCTATGATATTGCAATTTCTGCACTAGCTTATAGATCTGATCTCACAGAAAAATATTTTAATGTAAAAGATAGGAAACTGGTAGAAGACAAGTTATATTCTTGGGATATATTATTTGAAAATGCTCTTGAAGTAAAAAACAGAAGCAAAGAGGACATTAAATTATTCCCAAGCATCAGAGATTATGCTGTAATGGTTATCAATCAATATGATAAGAAGCTAATTGAAAATGATAAGTTGAATTGTAAGGAATACGTTGAAGATATTTTTGGAGATTGCATTTTCCTTAGGGATAATGAATTGGTATATCCAATATGTCAATGGAGTCCAGAATGGTATTACTACATAGATTATGGAAACAGTATATTTCTACCTTGTCCACCGTGGTTTTTACATTATGTTATTGAAAATATGGAAAATAAAAATATCCACTATAATATTATGATGCCACCTGAAGGAGGTTTCATATGGGGCGGAACTGCATGGGGAATATCAAAACAAAGTAACCATAAGGAAGAAGCTTTTAAATTATTGAAATGGTTACTTCTATCGGAAGAAGGAGCTTACCATAATATAAATGATTATAGGTTGTTAACCCACTATGCTCATTCATATAATGAGGATAAGTTTATTTATTCTAAGAAACTGATATTTGAAAATCAAGCAATGGGCGAAATCTATATGAGGGAAATATATAATAACATGAAAGTTAGACCCATCAGTGAATATGAAACAAAGTTCAACTGTGCTTTTGATTATACTCTTGAATGCATATTGAAACATGAAGCCAACAATAGTAAAGAGGCAATGGAAATATTTATTAGCAAGATAAAGAATTTGATTCCAGAATTAATAGATTAGCATTGAATATTGGGAAGGAGAATAGGTAATCATGAAAGATTATGAAAATCTAGATATATTAAGTATAAATAGACAAGAGCCTAGAGCAACAATATTTTCATACGAAGATAGAGAAAGAGCGCTAACTTATGAGAGAGGAACATCAAAATTTTTTAGTTTATTGAATGGAGTATGGGATTTTAAATATTTATTATATCCTAATGAAATCAATGAAGATATATTCAATAATGATGAAGAGTGGGATAAAATAGAAGTTCCAGGGCATTGGCAACTTCAAGGTTATGGAAATCCTCATTATACAGATTTAATTTATCCATTTCCAATAGATCCCCCGAATGTTCCATCTAAGAATCCTACTGGAATCTATAGGAGAAATTTTTATATAAATAAGGATTGGTTGGATAGACAGATAATTATTCATTTTGCAGGTGTGGATAGTGCTTTTCATTTATATATAAATGGTAAGATGGTAGGTTACAGTCAAGGAAGTAGGATGCCTTCAGAATTTGACATAACAACATATATAAATCAAGGAACTAATCAAATAACAGTTGTGGTTTATAAATTTTCAGATGGAAGCTATTTAGAAGACCAAGATATGTGGTGGTTAAGCGGGATATTCAGAGATGTTTATTTAGTGGCTAAACCTATGATACATATTGATGATGTTGAAGTTATTACAGATTTAGATGATGAATATAAAGATGCTGATTTGAAAGTAAATATTAAGTTGAATAATAATACTCATAAGGTAGAGAAAAGGTCAATAACTTTGCAATTGTTAGATGAATATGAATCAAATGAGATAGAATCTAAAACAGTTGAAGATATATTAATTAATCCTAATGCTAGTATTAGAAATAATATAGAATTATCTATATCCAATCCCAAGAAATGGACAGCAGAAAGTCCTAATTTATATAATCTTTTGATTATGTTACATGGTGCTAATGATATCCAAGAATTTGTACCATTAAAAGTAGGTTTCAGAAAAGTAGAGGTAGTTGATGGTAACTTCTTAGTTAACGGTAGGGTGGTCATGCTACGAGGTGTCAATAGACATGAACATCACGAGTTAATGGGAAGGGCTTTACCATATGATTATATGGTAAAAGATATCATGATGATGAAACAACATAATATTAATGCAGTTAGAACATCTCATTATCCTAATGACCCAAGGTTTTATGATCTTTGTGATAAGTTCGGTTTATATGTAATGGATGAAGCAGATCTGGAATGTCATGGGTTTGAAACAATAGGAGATATCAGTATGATAAGTAAAGATCCAAAATGGAAAGAAGCTTATCTAGATAGAATTAGAAGGATGGTAGAGAGAGATAAAAATCATCCTAGTATTATTTTTTGGTCCCTTGGTAATGAATCTGGTTTTGGTGATAATTTTAGAGCTATGGCAGAATGGTGTAAGAAAAGGGATAAAACAAGACTTATTCATTATGAAGAGGATTTTGAATCAGAAGTAGTAGATGTGGATTCCACTATGTATAGCTCAGTTGAGAAAATGATTGAATATGTTAATAAAAAAACTGATAAGCCACGTATTCTATGTGAATATGCCCATGCTATGGGTAATGGACCTGGTGGATTAAAGGAATATCAAGATATATTCTATAAGTACAAAAATCTACAGGGTGGTTTTGTGTGGGAATGGATTGATCATGGACTTTTGACAGAAAATAGTGAGGGTGAAAAGTTCCATGCATATGGGGGAGATTTTGGTGATATACCTAACAACTCCAACTTTTGCTGTGATGGTTTGATAAGACCAGATAGGACAATAGGAAGCGGGTTACTTGAATATAAGAAAGTAATTCAACCAATACATTTTGAGTTGAATGAAGATAAGAGTATAGTAACCATAACTAATTTATATGATTTTATTGATACTTCTCATCTGGAATTTTTTATTACATGTAGGCAGAAAGGAAATGTAATATTCAGTTATACATTAGAAGATATTATTATACCATCCAAAGAGAGTAAAAATGTAGAACTACAACTAGATGAATTCATTAAAGATCATACAGAATATTTAACTATTGAATGTAATCTGAAAAATAATACATCATGGGGAGATAAAGGTCATATTGTTGCTTGTGAAACATGGAAAATAAATAATGATACAACAAATAATCTATTGACTAACATATCGACACCTATTAATTATGAAGAAACCAATAATAATATTATTATCAAGGGAACCAACTTCAATATGTCATTCTGTAAAAACAGATTGATCATAGAACATTTAACATATGAGGGAAAAGAATTAATTAACTTAGGAGGACAATTCAACCTTTGGAGAAGTATAATTGACAATGATATGTATATAGTTAAAAAATGGAAAGAGGAATATGTACATCTAGTTCAGAATAGAATTGATGATGTTACTGTAATTGAAAAAAATAACAATATTGAAATAAATGTTAAAAGCTATCTTGCTCCACCTAATAGAAATTGGGGATTTACATTGAATTATCGATATCTAATTTCTGCAGATGGTAAAATAAAGATTAAGATAAATGGTATACCAAAAGGTAAAGTACCTGAATCATTACCTAAATTAGGTATGGAATATCGACTTCCTTTGTGTATGAAAAATTTTCAATGGGAAGGACGGGGAAAACACGAGTCATATAGAGATAAGAAACTGGCTGCTAGCTTAGGCACATATGAATCTGATATAGATGAATGTGTAATGCCTTATGTTTATCCTCAAGATTATGGTAATCATACAGATACACAATGGGTTAATATATATGATGAAAGAGGTATGGGATTTCTTGTTAAAATGGAAGATAATAAGTTCGATTTTTCAATGAAGCCTTATTCAAAAGAAGAAATTGATAAATGCAATCATAGGAATGAATTGAAAAAGGGTGATTATATATACTTAGATATTGATTATGAACAAAATGGACTTGGAAGCAATAGTTGTGGTCCAAAACCAGCAGAACAATATACATTAAAGCCACATGAATTCAACTTTGAAGTAGTAATATATCCGTTTTCTAGGAATAGTTATTCTCCTTTTACAGCTATGCGATATTTATAAAATGTGAAGAAATCGTCCGATAGGGCGATTTTTTTAGTCAGTAGTATATATGTTGATAATTATAAACTAATATTTATGAAATATTTCAATGTGTATTGATAAAAATATCTATTTATATAGTAATTGTTATCAGAATTTGTTACAATATATAAATATAATGGAAATCAGTTATGAGCTAGGAGGCTTCAAAATGGTCTATGCGCCTGTAAATTCCCTTCTTTTTTAATACGAAAAAAGAAGGGAGACAAAAAGAAAATTGAATAAGAATTTAATAAATAAAGACACTTTTTTAATAAATGAGATTAACAAGATGGCAATACCCCTTGTATTTAATTCAGTAGTAGGAATGCTGATAGGGCTTATAGATACAGCAATGATAGGAAGAATATCTTTAGATGCTTTTGGAGCTGTTGGATTAATTAGTACAACCATTAACAGTATCACCGGAGTTCTTGGAGCTATAGCAGTAGCATTCAATATAGCAGGAGCTAAAAGTGAAGGTAAAGGTAACACAAAGGATTTAGTCGATAACTTCATATCAGGTATCTCAATTAGTTTGTTTATTGGTACGTTATTTTGGCTCATTTTATTTGCATTTGGAGATGGAATACTTAAGGTAGTATATGGATTACAAGGTAGTTTATTAAAAGAATCGCTTTCATATATGAATCTGTTCAGTATGACAACCTGCTTGAACATGATGTTATTTATGTTTTCATCATTGTTTAAGATATTGAATACCACCAAGTATCTGTTTATAGGTAACATTACAGCGACTATCACTAATGTAATTCTTAATTATATTCTTATTTTTGGAAAACTCTCCTTTAAGCCAATGGGAGTTAAAGGAGCAGGAATAGCATCAGTTATATCGCTTTCATTGAATTTGATTATATATGTTTTTATTCTATATAAGAAGAAATTAATTGTAATTGATTACTTATTACCCATTATTAAAATATTGAAATTGGGATTGAGATTAATTAGAAAATCTTTGGCATTAATGGGGCAGGAGATATTAGAATCTACGCTATTGGTAGTATGTATCAATGCAATATTATCTCGTATAGGAGTACTTGAACTATCTGCATATACTTTATTGGAGAGTGTTGTTACTATTGTATTAATGCCCATGTATTCCTATGCATCAACAACATTGACATTAGTCAGCAAGAATTACGGAGAAAAACAATACGAAAAAATGTCTATAATACCTAGACAATCGTTAAAATTAGCATTGATTATTTCAATAGGATTAATCATATTATTAATCATTTTCAAGTCATATATAGTTTTATTACTAACTAATGATTATAATTTAATAAACTATAGCATTAATTATTACATTATTGCTTTAGTTGCCTGTTTATTTAGCATACCTAATAATATATATAAATATGGTTTACAAGGTATTGGAGATGAAAGATGGGTTCTATTTAATTCTATAGTTATAAATCTTATAGGTATCGCGCTTGTCTTTTTATTTAGCTTAGTATTTAAAATGGGTTTGTATGGACTATATTTAGGTATAACAATTGATTTTATCTTATTAAGCATATGTGATTACCTAAGGTTTTCAAATAAAGTTACTAATAAAAAAACAGAGACGATATAAATTACTTGTTATTTTAATGTTTAATATGACATATAGTTGTCATATTAAACATTTTATAATAGTAGTATAGGTTTTGAATTTCTAGTATAAAGATAGAAGAAACATCTATATTTTTATCTTATAAAGCCTTTTGATGAACTTACCCGTATAGAAAGTTAAAAGGGGAAATATGTTTAGAAGGAAAAATAGAATGGAATATATTAAGGCAAAGACAATAATAACTAAAAACAAGAAACCTGATTATTGGTTTGGTCATGATTACAATATGAACATATATAAAGGTTGCAATCATGGATGTATCTATTGTGATTCTAGAAGCGAATGTTATCATATTGAGAATTTCAGCCAAGTTAGGGCTAAGGAAAATGCACTGGAAATTATAAGAAATCAATTAAGAAGTAAAGTAAATAAAGGTGTTGTGGGTTCTGGTGCAATGAGTGATCCTTATAATCCATATGAAAAAGAGCTACACCTTACAAGGAATGCATTGGAATTAATTAATGCATATGGTTTTGGAATAGGAATAGCTACAAAAAGTGCTTTAATAACTAGGGATATGGACATTATTCAAGATATAAATAAACATTCACCAGTATGTTTGAAGTTGACGATAACTACTGCTGATGATAATCTGAGCAGAATTATTGAACCAAATGTAAATGTTTCTTCTAAGCGATTTGAAGCATTAGCAGCTTTATCAGATAAAGGAATATATGCTGGAATACTTTTGATGCCTGTACTACCTTTTATAAATGATACAGAAGATAATATAATTTCTATAATCAAGATGGCACATGAAGCAGGCGCCAAATTCATATATCCTTATTTTGGTGTGACTCTTAGACAAAATCAACGTTGTTATTTTTATGATAAGTTAGACAAGCATTTTCCAGGAATAAAAGAAAAGTATATTAAACAATTTGGTAATAGCTATAAATGTAATAGCTCAAGATATAGAAAGTTATGGTCTATATTTAAAGAGAATTGTGATAGATATAATATGTTATACAATATGAAGGATATCATTAGTAGCTACAGATCCAGTGTCAAGCAAGTACAACTGAGTATATTTGATTATTTAACATAGAGTATTAATATTAATTTATTATTATATGTGAACAAAAGAAGGGGGAAATAAGGTATTATGAAAAGATTTTTAATTGGTCATTTTGGGGTATACGATGTTAATAAGCAACAAAGAGATTTTAGAGAAGATTTTTATGGGGTAGAAGCTTGTATGCTTAATGATAACAAAGAAATAGACAGATTAATAGAAGCATCTCGATCAGATGATTTCAATATATGTGTTCATTTTCCTCTTAGAAGTAATAAGTGGAGATTGAGGGATCCACAATACATGTCAAATGATATAGCTAACAAAAACAGTTCATATGATTATATAGATAATGAGTTGACTTTTATGTTTGGAAAATTCAAGCCACATTATGTATTGTTTCATTATCCAAAACCTGTAATATTAGATAGTCAGATAAATTGGAGTAATTGGCGATTTGCAGATGAAACAGAGTATGCCTATGATGATAAATATACATATGACGATTTTGCAAAACATAGTGAACAATTTTTTCAGTACATATCTAAGAAAGCAGCAGAGTTTGACTTCATACCCGTTTTGGAATTTGATGCATTGAATAAATATGTTTGTGATAATGACGCATTGATATCCCTATTAAAAAAATATCCAAATGTTAAGGTGTGTTTAGATATAGCTAGATTACATTTACAACATAGCATAGATAGTAATTTCAATCCATATGAAATATTAGATAAATATGCTGAATTTACTGAAGTTGTACATGTTTCTAATGGAAGGTTATCGGATAATTTCAGTAATAATCATTATCCTGCTTTGCCAGAATTGAAGTCTGTTGACGGCTGGGCTGATGTAGAAAAGTATTTTAGAATAATCAATTCACATAATAATTCGTATAAAGTACTATTTGAACATAGATCAGAAAAGATAACTGACGAGCAATTAGAAAATTGTTATGAATGGATAAATGAATTGATTAAGTAATATTTGTTTGCATTAAATAAATAACTTTTAACTACATATAATAACTTAATATAGACTTGTAAGTATGACTGAAATTCTTTTATAGGAGTCTTTATTATGAAGAAATATGTTAATAGAAATTTATTATTAATTATAATATATGTTATGATTGACCAATTGATTAAAATATATATTGATAGTTATAACTTGAACTATCATGATTTGACTGATGTAATAGCATTTAGACCTGTACTTAATGATAGATATTCATATGTTAATAATGTTTTTAACTGCAATATGGGTATTGAACTTCATATAATATTGATTACACTAGCCTTAATAGTAATTATTATATTTTATAAATATATTTTAGCAGAGAACAATAAATCAAAAGAATTAATAGTAGGGTTTAATTTATTGATAGCAGGATGTATATGTTCTTTGATAGATAA
This sequence comes from Vallitalea longa, assembly GCF_027923465.1. Taxonomy (NCBI): domain Bacteria; kingdom Bacillati; phylum Bacillota; class Clostridia; order Lachnospirales; family Vallitaleaceae; genus Vallitalea; species Vallitalea longa. Next base: position 143,079 of record NZ_BRLB01000007.1, on the reverse strand, counting down.
GTTTTTTTGGTCTGGAAGTTTGGATTATATATGGTTGAAAGGATTCTTCATATTCGATTTGAAGGACGTATATATATCCATATCAGAAGTAATAATTATTACATGGGTTATAATTAATTATAAGTTGGTTATCCATTTTAGAACTAGAGATTTAATAAGATTTATTAAAGAATCTATCATAAAGCAATAATCAAAGATCATAATATTTTTGATATCAGACTAATTAATTTACAAGGGATAAGGTGAGTTGCATGAAAAAAAGAACAATATCCTTTTGGATAATAACACTAATAGCTATGGATCAAATTATTAAACTTATAATAAAACAATATTACTTCCAAAAAGATATTAATATCCTAGGGGGACTGGTATATTTTAGACCAGTGATAAATACAAGTTATTCCTGGTTTAATTCGTTGTTTGATTTAGGAGTAGGATATTATTCTCATATAATATTCAATATATTGACTATCATATTAATGTTGGTCGCTATAAATTATATATATTATTATAATAACAATTCAACATTGACTGATATCATTACAATATTATTTATCTCTGGAGCAATATGTTCATTGATTGATAAAATATTTTACGGTGGAAGCTTGGATTTTATTTATCTAAGGTCATTGTTTACTTTTGATATAAAGGATTGTTATGTTAGTGGAGGATTAGTAATTTCATTTTATACTATCTATAAATATAGAGATCAAATAGATAATTTTAAAATAAAAAATATTATTGTTCATTATAAAAAAAGATTATGAAATAAGGAGTTTACTGAAATGAAATTATCAGAATTACCTAATATAGGCAAAACGCTTGAAAAGGAATTAAATGATATTGGAATACAAACAGCTGAAGATTTAAAAGAAACAGGTAGTATAGAAGCAATAATCAGGTTAAATGTACATGGTGATACATGTTGCAATAAATTGTATGCACTAGAAGGAGCCATTAGAGAGGTTAGGTGGCATCATTTGCCTAAAGATGTGAGATTACAGTTGAAATCTGAATACGATAAACTAAAAAAGTAATGGCATTATCTACATTTTATAAAGGCTAGTATTGACAAAAGTAAGGCATTTAATTATAATTTTAAAAAGAGAATTGTATACCTCGTAATAGCGGGGATTTTTTTTTAATAGCTGAATGGAGGAAAATAAAAGAATGAAAAAGTACGGTTTAAACGAACTTAGGAAAATGTATCTGGAATTTTTTGAAAGTAAGAATCATCTTATAATGAATAGTTTTCCATTAGTTCCTAGAAACGATAAAAGTGTATTATTGATAAATGCTGGTATGACACCATTAAAACCTTATTTTACTGGGCAAGAAGTACCACCTAGAAAAAGAGTGACTACATGTCAGAAATGTATTCGTACAGGTGATATAGAAAATGTAGGAAAGACTCAGAGACATGGTACTTTTTTTGAAATGCTTGGTAATTTCTCATTTGGTGATTATTTTAAAGAAGAAGCTATAGAGTGGGCATGGGAATTTGTTACTAAAGTACTTGAGTTACCAGAAGATAGATTATATGTTTCAATATATTTAGAAGATGATGAAGCAGAAAAAATATGGCATGAAAAAATTGGTCTGCCAAAAGAAAGAATTATCAGATTAGGAAAAGAAGATAACTTCTGGGAGCATGGTGTAGGTCCTTGTGGTCCATGTTCGGAGATTCATTATGATCGTGGTGAAGAATATGGTTGTGGATCACCTGATTGTAAAGTCGGTTGTGACTGCGACAGATTCATGGAATTCTGGAACCTAGTATTTACTCAATTTGAAAAAACAGAAGACGGAAAATATGTTCCACTTGAGTTCCCTAATATAGATACAGGTATGGGTCTTGAAAGACTTGCTCTTCTAATGCAAGATGTTGAATCGATTTTTGATGTTGATACTATACAAGCTTTACTTCAAAAAGTATGTGAAATGGCTGATGTCAAATATAAAGAAGACAAGAATAAAGATATTTCAATAAGATTAATTACTGACCATATTCGTTCAGTAAGTTTTATGATATCAGATGGTATATTACCTTCTAATGAAGGTAGGGGATATGTTCTTAGAAGATTGTTAAGAAGAGCTGCAAGACACGGCAAACTTTTAGGTATTGAAGATAAATTCTTAGCTAAATTATGTGAAACTGTTATAGAAGTTTCTAAAGATGCCTATCCTGAATTACAAGAAAAGAAAGATTATATTACTAAGATCATTACAGTAGAAGAAGATAGATTTAATGAAACTATAGACCAAGGTCTAGGAATATTAAAGAACTATATACAAAAACTTAAGGATGAAGGTAAAAAAGAACTTTCTGGTGAAAATGCGTTTAGACTATATGATACTTATGGTTTCCCAATAGACTTAACAATAGAGATACTAGAAGAAAGCAATCTAACTGTCGATGAAGATGGATTCAATCAAGAAATGGAAAAGCAGAAAACAAGAGCTCGTGAAGCGAGATCGGAGAGTAACTATATGGGTTCAGAAGAAACTGTATATAATAAACTTGATGCATTCTTAGAATCCAAATTTGTAGGATATAACGATTTAATATCTGTATCTCCTATTACAGCTATAACTGATGAAGAAAATGTTGTAGAACAGCTACAGAAAGGTAATAAAGGTACTATATTTGTTACAGAGACACCTTTTTACGCAACAAGTGGTGGACAGGTTGCTGACTTAGGTTATATAACAACAGACACAGGTAAATTCCAAGTAGAAGATGTAGTTAAGATAATTGGTAATAAAATTGGTCATATTGGAGTAGTTGTTGAAGGAAACATTAAGGTTAATCAAGATGCTACTCTAGTTGTAGATGAAGCTAATAGAAAAGCTACAGCTAAGAATCATAGTGCAACTCATTTATTGCAAAAGGCGTTAAGAAATGTATTAGGCAGTCATGTTGAACAGGCTGGTTCACATGTAACTCATGACAAGTTGCGTTTCGATTTTACACATTTCCAACCACTAACTGAGGAAGAAATAAGAAAAGTAGAAGATGAAGTCAACTCTAAGATCATGGAAGGTCTTAATATAGAAACTACAGAAATGTCTATAGATGAAGCAAAAAAATTAGGAGCTATGGCTCTATTTGGTGAAAAATATGGTTCCAAAGTAAGAGTAGTCAATATGGGCGATTATAGTATAGAATTATGTGGTGGTACACACCTTAGTAACTCTTCAGAAGCTGGTACATTTAAGATTATATCAGAAACAGGTGTAGCAGCAGGTGTTAGAAGAATTGAAGCATTAACATCCAATAATGCAATCAATTATTATAAGCAATTGGAATCTTTAGTAAAAGATTTTTCAAAACTATTGAAAGTTGAGCCATCAATGTTAGCTAAGAAGGCTGAACAATTACTTGAAGAAAACAAAAAGATAAATCGTGAGATAGAAAAATTGAAAGCAAAATTATCAAAAGATGCTGCTAAAGATTTATTAGATAATGTTGTTGATATAAAAGGAATAAAATTATTGACAGCAAATATTGAAGATCAAGATGTAAATGGTCTAAGAAACCTTGGAGACAGCTTAAAACAAAAGTTAGGCGAAGGTGTTATAGTATTGACGACTTCAAAAGGAAGTAAAGTTAATTTAGTTGTCATGGCTACTGATGAAGCAATAAAAAAAGGAGCACATGCAGGAAATTTGATTAGAGAAGTAGCTAAAGTTGTTGGTGGAGGCGGTGGAGGCCGTCCAAACATGGCTCAAGCAGGAGGTAAGAATCCTGATAAGATAAATGAAGCATTAGAAAAAGCAAAAGATGTATTAGAAACTCAAATAAAATAATTAGTTTTTGCTGTTAAGTAAAGCCTAGTATTGAATAATTTTATACTAGGCTTATACTACAGATTAAATTTATATTAATTTTTTATCTTTTAGGCGAGTCATTTTTAAAAACATATGAAATAGGAACGTTTTCATATGTTCTATACTTTTATTGACTTATAAATAATCTGAATACATACTAAATTTCTTCTGGATTTGTTAAATTCAAACAAACTTCATATTACATGCATATAGTTAATACAATAGAAAGATTAATTAACTTACTAAAATTTTTGGTTTAATGTTTTTTAGCATAACCAAAGGGAAATTAAGAGATACTAATACAGTTATAGTATAATATGTATAATTGAATGAAGGGATTAATATGAAAAATAGAAAACTAAGTATAATAATTTTAGTTTTTTTTATACTTATGGGTTGTAGTAGTGAATCTAACAATTCATATAGATTAAAGTATAATAATGATAAATTGAGTTTTGGTATAAACGAAAGTTTAGCTGAGTATTTGTATGATAAACCTATAGTGGAACATAAGATCAATACTGTTACACTAACTGCTGTTGGGGATATGATGTTTCATAAATGGCAACTCTATAGAGGATATGATGCCACTGCTGATAGTTTTGATTTTACAAATTCATTCAAGTATGTTAAAAAATATTTGGAAAATTCTGATTGCGTTATTGGAAATCTTGAAACGACATTAGCTGGTAGGGATAAAGGGAGATGTCTTAGACCTGAAAATGAATATAAGGGTTATCTGGGTTTCCCATGTTTTAATACTCCAGAAATATTGGCATATAATTTAAAAGAAGCAGGTTTCGACCTAATATCTACAGTTAATAACCATTCTTTAGATAGTAGAGCTGAAGGTGTTATATCCACTATAAACTATTTGGAAGAGCAAGGGTTATATCATGTGGGAACTTATAGAAACTCAGATGAAGCTAAAGAAATATTTACCATTGATATTAATAATATAGAATTTGCGTTTTTAGCTTATACTTATGGAACTAATGGTCTTACGGCACCAGACTCTATGCCTTATCTTGTTAATTCTTTAGACATGTACGATAATGATGAAATCAAAAAAATGTTGTTGGATGTTGAGAAAGCAGATGAAACAGGAGTTGATTTCGTTGTTGCCATTATGCATTTTGGCGAAGAATATTTTAATTATCCCAATGAAATACAAAAAGATATAGTGAATGATTTGTTTGATGCAGGTGCAGATATTATTATCGGCAGTCATCCGCATGTATTACAACCATTAGAGATTAGAGACATCCTGTGCAGTGATGGAACTACTAAAAAGGGTATTGTAATATATTCTTTAGGAAATTTTATTTCTTCTCAGCGATATACCAAACAATACCCCCAGCAAACAGATGTAAGTGCAATTATGAATATTAAATTTGAAAAAATAGATAATCATAATCCAGAAATAAAAAGTATATCTTTTGTACCCACATGTACTTATAGAAACAGCAAAGAAATATCTGTATTACCTGTAGATGAAGTTTTAGAGAATATGGATCATTATAACCTGGATATAAATGAATATGGCATAAATAGACTAAAATATACACAAAAGAATGCAATTAAACATATATTAGCATATACACATAATAAATATATTTATAATAACTATGAGTACGAGATTTCTTTAGAATAATAGGGCTTATGGCAAATAATGACTAACAATATATACCAGAATAACTATTAAGTTTTTAAAAAACATATTGACGTATTTCTATAATATGATATAATCTAATATAGTGCTAGATAATTAATACCCCAATAGTTGTGAGGTAAGGCACAAATTGCAACTGGAGGGAGGTAGGAGTTGGCTATGTCAAACATTGTTATTAAAGAAAATGAAACCCTAGATAGTGCACTCAGAAGATTTAAGAGAAGTTGCGCAAAAGCAGGGATTATGCAGGAAATTCGTAAGAGAGAACATTATGAAAAACCTAGCGTAAAACGCAAAAAGAAATCTGAAGCTGCTAGAAAGCGTAAATTCTAATAAAACTTATAGTTTGAGGATGATTACATGTCATTAAAAGTTCAATTATTGCAAGATATGAAATCTGCAATGAAAGAAAAAGACACTTTACGTAAAAACACTATTCAGCTAGTCCGCTCAGCCATTCTTCAGGAAGAAAAAGACAATCATGTAGAATTATCTGATGATGATATAATTAAAATTATATCTAGTCAGGTAAAGAAAAGAAAGTCTAGCCTTCCTGAATATGAAAAAAGTGGCAGAACTGATTTGGTTGATGACTTAAAAGTAGAAATTAAAATTTTGATGTCTTATTTACCCGAACAATTAACTGAAGAAGAATTGATTTCAATAGTTAAACAAACTATTGAAGAAGTTGATGCTTCATCAATGAAAGACATGGGTAAGATAATGTCTGCGATTATTCCTAAAGTACAAGGAAGAGCAGATAATAAAAAGATAAGTGAAATAATTAGAAACATCTTAAAATAAAGCTGTTGATTTATCAACAGCTTTTTTAGATTGCTTTTTTATTATTAGTTCTTTAATTATTTTAATTCATCTTATAGAATATATAATATACAATTATCATATTTATGTATAAAGGAGGGGAATATGAGTTGAAGAAAATCTTCAACTGTTTTGAGAGGATGAATGATTATTAAAAAAAAGAAAAAAGAGAAAAACAATGATAAAAAATTTCATATCGCAGAAATATTAGAAGTACCAAGAGATGTAGCTCTTGGAGATTCAATCATAACTCTCACAGGAAAAAGAGAGATGCTTATTGAAAATTATAAAGGAATAGTTGAATATGATGATGAATTCTTAAAAGTAAAAACCAAGAATGGATTGATAGAATTAGAAGGCAATCATTTCTTAATTACATATCTTACGGATGAAGAAATTAAAATAACCGGTCAAATAAATAAAATCAAATATTAAATTAATAATAGGAAGAAGGGTGACATTTGCTTCTTGAAATATGGAAATATATAAGAGGCTATGTTATTATAAATGTAAGTGGTTTTTCACCTGAAAGATTTATAAACCTATGTGCTAATAGAGGAATATATATATGGAATATCAAAAGTGTCAATAATGGATTTAATCTGTGTATTAGTGCTAAAGGGTTTAAATTGATACGTCCTCTTGTGAAAAAAACAGGATGTAAGGTCAGGATAACCAAAAAAATAGGATTACCTTTTAGATTCCTGATTTTCAGGAAAAGAAAGATATTTCTATTTGGTATGATCATTTGTATGGCAATAGTCTTTTTGTTATCTTTATTTATATGGAAAATTGATATTGAAGGTAATTCTATGTATACTGATGAACATCTTATCAGATTTCTTAATAGCCAGTCACATTTTGTGGGAATGTGGAAGAAAGATGTTAAGTGTAGTGAGTTAGAAAAAATATTATTGAAAAATTATAATTATATAAACTGGGTAACTTGTGAAATGTCAGGAACAAAACTACATATACAGATAGAAGAAGGGAAAAACAACATAGAGATAGAGGATATAAGTAAACCTTGTGACATTTTATCCAGTAAAAAAGGTGTTGTAGTTTCAATAGTTACACGAACGGGTACTCCTGCGGTAGTAAAAGGAGATGTAGTAGAAGAAGGAGATGTACTTGTTTCGGGAACATTAGAGATAAAAGAACTTGAAGAAATAAGAGCTATTGAATTTACTCATGCTGATGCGGATATATATCTGAAAACTATTTATAATTATCACGATCAAGTGAATTTTAAGTATGTAAATAAGTTATATACTAATAATAAGAAAAAGGATAATGCCATAAAAATAGATGACTTCAAAATTAATTTAATAAAACCTAGAATTAGATACAGAAATTATGATAAAATAACCACAAGTGAAGAAATTTGTTTATTCGACAACTTTTATTTGCCAATAAGTATTGACAAAACGTCTTATGAAGAATATAAAATAATAGAAGAAACTTATACAAATGAAGAAGCACTAAAAATAATTAATGAGAATATAACAAGGTATTTACAAAAACTAGAAGATTCTAATAAGCAAATAGTAAGTAAAGAAATTAATATTAATGACACAAAAGATGAAATAATTGCCGATGGAATTATTGTAGTAGTTGAGAAAATAGGAGAAATGAAATACTTTGATGAAAATGAGCGGAGGCAAGAATATGAAGAATACTTTAGAGAAGATGATACAAATACCCCATGAAATAATAGTTAATGTATTTGGCCAATATGATAGCAATATCAAGATTATTGAAAATAAATTAGGCGTTAATATTATTAATAGAGGTAATGAAGTTAAAATTATAGGTAATGACAATTCTGTAAATATTGCTCTAAGAGTTATAAAACAATTAATAGAAACTGCAAATAAACAAATTGAAATTACTGAACAAAGTGTAGATTATATATTATCATTATGTGAAAAACAGAAAGAAGAAGAGGTAAGCAAATTAAATGATGATTTAATATGTATAACACCAGGTGGTAAGCATATAAGACCAAAAACACTAGGTCAAAAAAAATATATTGACTTAATAAGAAAAAAAATGATTGTTTTTGGTATTGGTCCAGCGGGTACAGGTAAAACTTATTTGGCTATGGCTAATGCCATAACAGCATTCAAAAACAATGAAGTTAATAGAATTATTCTTACAAGACCAGCAATAGAAGCTGGAGAAAAATTAGGTTTTCTGCCAGGAGATTTACAAAGTAAAATAGATCCATATCTAAGGCCATTATATGATGCTCTTTATGAAATTATGGGTGCAGATACATTCCTTAAAAATATGGAAAAAGGTTTAATTGAAGTTGCTCCCCTTGCATACATGAGAGGAAGAACTCTTGATAATTGTTTTATTGTATTAGACGAAGCCCAAAATACGACACCTGCACAAATGAAGATGTTCTTAACTAGGATTGGTTTTAATTCAAAAGCAGTTATTACAGGTGATATAACACAAAAAGATTTACCAAACGGTCAGAGATCGGGATTAGAGGTAGCATCTAAGATACTTAAGAATATCAATGATATAGGAATAGCTAATCTAACAAGTAAAGATGTTGTAAGGCATCCGATAGTTCAAAAAATAATTAATGCATATGAAAATTATGAGAACAAAAAAAACAAACGATAAGATGGGGGTAGAATATGAGAACCAAAGAAGATCATTATAAAAAAATAAGTATATTAATATCTTTTTTTGCAACATTAATGATTTTAATAACGATTATAGCATCAGTTATAGCACTTAGCGAAAGTCAACTATTAGTTAAAGTAAGTGTTGGATGCTTTATAATACTGCTGTTCAGTATGTTATATATATATATGTACTTTTTTAACAGGGACTTATTTAAACAAAAAAACAAACTACTACTATTTATATGTATCTATGTTATTATGATGATTGTAGTAGTAGCTATGAATAAATTACCTTATCTTCTTATTCCTATAAGTATAGCAGGTATGTTGATTGCTATAATGATAGATAGTAGACTTGGTATTATGACCAATATGTTATTAACGATAGTAGGATTACTTGTGAGCGGCAATGGAATAGATTTCTTCATTTTTTATATGATTTCCGGTACTTTATCATGTTTGGTAATTACAAAAGCTAAAAGAAGGAATAAGATTGTTTTTGTAGCTGGTTATCTTAGCATAGTAAATATTATTTTGGTGGTACTGATTAATTTGTATCAGCATGGAAGTTTTGTAGAATTTAATGTCACAGATGTTTTTTATGGAGTACTCAATGCTGTTTTTTCTGTAATAATAACTATTGGAAGTTTACCATTATGGGAGACATTATTTGATGTTTCTACTCCATTAAAATTATTAGAATTAACTAATTCTGACCAAAAATTGATACAAAGATTATTGTTGGAAGCTCCTGGTACATATCATCACAGTCAAATGGTATCTAATTTAGCTCAAACAGCAGCTAATGATATTGGTGCAAATGCTTTACTTGCTAGAACGGGAGCATTATATCATGATATTGGTAAATTAAAAAATCCAATGTATTTTACTGAAAATCAAGATGGTGTTAATCCTCATGATGAGTTAGATCCTGTATCAAGTGCTAAAATAATAATCAACCATGTTGGGGATGGAGTTAAACTTGCTACAGAAAATCATCTTCCAAAAGCTGTAAGAAGTATTATTAGAGAACATCAAGGAGATACTTTAGTTAAATATTTCTATTTTAAAGCTAAAGAGAGTAGTGATGGATTTGATGTAGATGAAGATGATTTTAGATATGCTGGGCCAAAACCTCAAACCAATGAGGCTGCTATTATAATGTTGGCTGATTGTACAGAAGCATATATACGTTCATTACATGAGTCCAAAAGGACACTTGGTAATATAGAAAAATGTATTGAAGAAATAATTAACAGCAAGTTTTCAGAAGGTCAGTTAAGTGAATGTAACCTTAAGATAAAGGAATTACCTGTTATAGCAGGTTCATTTATGAAGGTTTATAATGGATTATATCATGAAAGAGTAAAATATCCTGATAACAAAGTAGGAGGAAATGAAGTTGTCGATAATAATAAATAATGAACTTGAAGAAAAACTAGATAAGAACTATATGGATATCATAAATAAAGTAATTGCACAGTCATTAGAACAAGAAGAATGCCCTTATGAAGTTGAAATCAGTGTAACAATTACTGATAATGAGAAGATAAAAGAAATCAATAAAGAATATAGGAATATGGACAAGCCAACAGATGTATTGTCATTTCCTTTGATAGATTTTACTAGACCAAGTAATTTTGATGAAATAGAAGAAGATAATGACGAATGGTTCGACTTGGATACAGGAGAACTTATGTTAGGCGACATAATAATTTCACTAGAAAGAGCTAAACAGCAGGCACAAGAATATGATCATTCATTAGAAAGAGAAATCGGCTTTTTAACAGCTCATAGCATGTTACATTTAATGGGTTATGATCATATGATACAAGAGGAAGAACAAGTTATGCTTTCTAAGCAAAAACAAATATTAAATGAAGTAGGTCTTAGAAGATGAAGAATAGACACCTGACTGATAGTTTTAGATGTGCCTTTAGAGGTATATTTCAAGCTTTTAAAACTGAAAGGAATTTTAAACTTCATGTATTAGCTACTATTATGGTTATATTGTTTGCTTGGTATTTTGATTTTACCAAGTGGGAATATATGATACTTATTATCACTATAATGATGGTTATTATCACTGAATTATTGAATACGGCTGTTGAATATACTGTAGATCTGGTTTGTGGAAACAAGTATAGTCAATTAGGGAAATATGCAAAAGATATTGCTGCAGGAGCTACTTTATTAGCTGCTTTTGGCGCAGTTATCATCGGATGTATATTATTTATACCTAAAATTTACTAATCTGTGAGACATGAAAGATTAAAATTAGAAATATACTAAAGAGAAGGGTATGATGTAAAAATGAATAAACCACTTAATAAAGTACTTATAACAATAACTTTGGCAGTAATAACATTAACAATGCTTACAATAACTGGTTGCAAAAAAGACAAAGTATCCGAGGATAATACGAATGATGAAAACAATACTAAAGCAAGTGTACTAGATATTTTAGCAGATAACAATTATATTGATATAACACTTGAAAATGGGAAAAATACAGAAGAAAAAGATAATCGCGAAGGAAAGGTAATTAATACATTGACAGGTCTTTGGATTAGTGAAGAAGCTGCCAATAGAAGACCTATAGGGATAATGATTAATAATTTAAAGGCGGCTATGCCACAGAGTGGAATTGCTCAAGCAGATATAGTGTATGAAACACTTGTTGAAGGTGGTATCACAAGACTTTTTGCTGTTTTCAGAGATTTTGATGCAGAAAAGATAGGTCCAGTAAGAAGTGCAAGACATTATTATCTTGATTTTGCTTTTGACCATGATGCTATATATGTTCATTATGGTAAAAGTACTCATGCATTTAAAAAATTCACTGAATGGAATTCACCTCATCTAGAAGGACTTTCTGGACTTGATGCGGTTATGTGTTTCCAAGACCCAACTAGAGTAAGACCTCATAGTACTTATACTAGTTATGAAAAATTGATGAAGACTTGGAAACAAGTTGGATATAGAGAAAATATTGATGAAAATTTTAAATCCAAATTCAAATTTGCTGATGATGAGTTGGATTTAGTTTCAAATATGGAAGCAACATATATAGATTTGCCATATTCCCATTATGAACAAAAACCTTGGTTTGAGTATAATGAAAAGGATAAAATGTATTATAGATTCCAATTCAGTGGTAAACATATTGATCGAGAAACGGATGAACAACTGAAATTTAAGAATATCATAATTCAATTTTCCAATATATGGACCATAAAAGGTGACAAATACGGTTGTATGGATATGTCACTAGTGGATTCTGGAGATGGATATTATATCACTAATGGTAAAGCTACAAAAATAACATGGAAGAAAACTTCTCATTATCAACCGACGTTATATTATAATGAAGGTGGAGAAGAGATTAAAATAAATAGAGGAAAAACATGGGTTTCAGTTTTCCCTAGGAACAGAAAAGATAAAATAACTTTTACTAAATAGTTACTGATTACTATTTATATAATGCATAATTTACTAAAGGAACTGTTTTATATGTTATATGAAAGGAATGATTGTAATATGGATTATAACGAATTAGTTAGAGAAGCACTTAAGGCAAAAGAAATGGCATATGTCCCTTATTCTAATTTTAGTGTAGGAGCTGCTGTTGTAACAACACATGGAAAGGTATACAGAGGGTGTAATATTGAAAATGCTTCATTTGGAGCTACTAACTGTGCTGAAAGAACTGCATTATTCAAGGCAATATCTGAAGGAGACAGAGATTTTGAAGCAATTGCAATTGTAAGTTCAAGCGGTGATTTTACTCCTCCTTGTGGTATATGTAGACAGGTAATGGCAGAGTTAATGCCAAAAGGTAAAATAATATTGGCTAACGATAAAGGTGAAACAAAAATATACGAACTAGATGATCTTTTACCAGTGAGATTTGATTTATAATTATATTTAATCATGTAATTTTTTAGAAATTGATATAAAAGCTATAGTATTAGTCAACAATATTAGCTAATACTATAGCTTGTTTATTTGAAAAATAATATATCTTAAAAAATAATAATGTAAACTTTATTTGAAAAATGTAAAATTATAGTATAATATATAAGAGACTTTATTTTATTTTTGAGGTGTGAAGATGAATAGTTCGAAACAAAAGAAAAAAGGTAGTAACTTAGCAGTTCAGGGGGCAATATTAGCTCTAGCAGGAATAATAGTTAGATTAATTGGTTTTGCTTACAAAATCCCATTAGTAAATACTATAGGAGATGTTGGAATGGGATGTTATAATAAGGCATTTAGCATATATTCTTTTGCACTTGTTATTTCATCATATGGTTTTCCAGCGGGTGTATCAAAACTTGTATCGGCAAGAATGGCTGTAAAGAAATATAAAGAGGCCCATAAAATATTTATCTCTGCTGTAGTGCTTGCACTTATTATAGGGATAATATCAGCAAGTATCATGTTTTTTGGTTCTGATCTACTTGCGAAATTGGTTTATAGTGAAAAGTCAAAATATGCTTTACAAGCATTAGCTCCAACTGTACTTATATTTTCATTAATGGCAGTATTTAGGGGATACTTCCAAGGGATGAACACAATGATTCCTACTGCTGTTTCACAAATAGTAGAACAGATTTTTAATGCGATATTTAGTATTGTTTTAGCTACTATGTTCTTATCGAAAGGTTATGAATTCGCAGCAGCTGGAGGAACATTTGGAACGGGAATAGGAGCTTTATCAGGATTATTAACTTTGATAGCTATTTATTTTATGTCAAGAAAGCTATTTATGAAACGGGTTAATAAAGATACTCATTCTAGCGATAGCAATACTTATCCGAGTTATGCAAAATTGGTTCTCATGACTGCTGTACCTATAGTTATAGGTAGTGCAACATTTCATTTAACTAATTTAGTTGATATGATAATGTTTAATGATGCTTTAAGGTTTCATGAATATAATCAAGAAACGGCTGATACCCTATATGGTTTGTTAACTGGAAAATACAAAACCATTATAACGCTTCCAATTTCCATTGCATCATCTATTGCTGCTGCTACAATACCTAGTATCACAACATCAATAGTGTTAAAAGACAAGAAACAGATAAAAAGAAAAATTAATATGGCAATCAGGTTCACAATGTTCATTGCCATTCCAGCGTGTGTAGGGATATTTGTTTTATCTACACCTATAATTAGATTGTTATTTGGTGAAACTAATCTAGAAAAAACAGCGTTATTACTTAAGATAGGAGTTATATCCGTTGTATTTTTTGGCTTATCCACAATATCAATTGGTATATTACAAGGAATGAACAAATTGAGAATTCCAGTTATAAGTGCTGTCAAGTCATTGCTTATTAAAATATTCTTCAATATAATTCTACTATATGTTTTTAATACTAATTTAATTGGAGCTGTTGTGACTAATATAATATTCTCATTTAGTTCAGCATTCTTTAATATGAGAGCAATAAAAAAATATACTAGAATTAGATTCGATATCAAAAAGACATATGTGATTCCTGCTATCTCAGCACTGATAATGGGATTATGTTGTAATATAGTTATTAGATTATTTGACGTAATGAATATAGGGAATATGATATCAACATTAGTTGCAATATTTGTAGGGATAATAGTTTATTTGTTATTATTGGTCAAATTAAAGGGTGTTGATGAAGAAGAATTATATTTAGTACCCCAAGGTGATAAATTAGTTAAACTATTATACAAGGTAAGATTGTTAAAATAAGTTTGGCATAAAATTAAAATATAATTACTGTTAATCTTGTAGGATATTCAAAGAAAACATAAATATGTATAAAATTTGTAAATATTGTTAATACTTATACCAAAAATACTCGTAAGGAGTGATTTTGGTGAAGAACAAAAAAATACTAATTATAGCTTCAATTGTATGTGTAGTTGCTATAAGTGTAATTGCAGTTAATGAATTTTATGGATATGTATTTAATGATAATATTAATGAAAACGATAATGAATTACTGCTTGATAAAAATATAGACCAAACTGATTTGGACAATATTGAAAACAACAGTGAAAATCTATTACAGAATAATAGTCAAAATCTGATTGAGGAAGAAAATTATATAGAAAATTATAAAGAAAACATTACTGATATTGAACCAATAGCAGGTAATGTCAACAATGATATAGTTTCAGTAGATACTGTAAAAGAGCCTAAGATAATGTCTTCAACACGTATAGAATACCAGAATTATTATACAGTGGATGGTAAACTCGAGATTGAGAAAGAAGTTGAACCACCATACTATATGATTAATCTGACAAGAGAACAGATAGAGGAATTTTATCCTGAATATCAGTTAATATCTTTTTCAGCAGAAAAAGTTATTCTTAGAACGATAATTGAAGACCGTTCTGATAAATATTATATTATTAAGAGATATAATACTAATATAGGGGTTTTTCATGACTATAGAGGTGAAGAGAATAATGTTAATATCAATGACTATCTGAGAGATACAATTGATATAGAAGTAAATAACCTTGTATGGGAAGAACAGGAAAAATTAAATAACGGAATAATAGTATACGGTGAAGAGGAACTATCTGAAATCCTTAAGAAATTATGGCATCTGAATAAACTAAACCAAAGTAAAAAATATATTTTAAAAGAATATAATGGAGTGATGGGAATTTTCTATGATTATAAACAGGATGAAAGATATTCATCTAATATGGAGTCAGATAGTTTAAATAAACTTTTAGAAGAATACTTGCGAAAAGTTGTTGAAACTCCTGTTAGTGGTCTAGAAGAAGAGTTGATGAATAAATTAAAAAAAGGAATAACAGTAAATAACGAAGAAGAACTGATTAGGCTATTAGAAAATTATACAAGCTAAGAACAAAAAGATTATAAAAAACAATATGATTATTAATAAATATAAGAAGGAGCAGTTACGCTAAATAGTGAACTGCTCATTTTCTATCTTATTGGCAGTCCTCTTTATTAGCATATGAAATAGAAGTGTTTTCATACGCGGTAAGTTTACATGAAATATACGTTATGATACACTAATAACCAGAAAGAACTTTTACACATTGTGGGGAATTCGCTTTGTAATGGTTGATCAAATATATTGAATATGCTTAAGGAAGGTGAAAAGAATGATTTATGTTAATAATAACAATGAGTTTCATTTATCAACAGCTAATACTAGCTATATTATGAAAGTACTAAAATCTAATCATCTATCTCATCTATACTATGGAAGAAGAATAAAAGATAGAAATGATTACAGTAATCTATATAGAAGCTACGCTACACCAGTCGGGAATGAAACTGATTATAGCAAGAAATGTAATAATTATTCTTTGAACGTAACTAATTTAGAAATAGCCACATATGGTAAATCTGATTATGGAGAACCTTCGTTACAAATAGAAATGGAAGACAACTCAAGAGTAAGTGATTTCTTATATCAATCTCATATTATTTATGAAGGCAATAAACAGTTAATTGGATTACCTCATACTTTTCAAAATGAAGATAAAGTGGAGTCGCTGGAAATAACTCTATATGATCAGATTGTTGACGTATATGTTGTATTAATATATAAGGTGTTCTATGATAGAGATATCATAACTAGAAGTATGAAAATCATTAATGGGGAATCTAGTAAAATAAAAATAGAAAAAGCTATGAGTCTAAACATTGATTTCGAAAATAACAATTATGACCTAATAACTCTTGAAGGTAAATGGATTAGAGAAAAGCATATACAAAAGCAACGACTTAAAAAAGGTGTATATTATATTAACTCTAAAAGATTCACTTCAAGTGCCGATCATAATCCTTTTATGTGTTTAGCAGATATTGATGTTACAGAAGATTATGGTTCATGTTATGGATTTGCTTTAATATATAGCGGAAATCATCAAGGTTTGGTAGAAGTTAATCCCCATAATCGAACTAGAATACAAATGGGGATTAATCCTTTTGATTTTAGCTGGATATTAGATGAAAAGAAAGAATTTCAAACACCTGAAGTGATTATGACATATTCATATAGGGGACTAGGTGATATGAGTAGAAATTTTCATAATGCTATTAATTATAACTTAATTCCAAAACAATGGCAGTTCAGGAAAAGACCTTTATTATATAACAGTTGGGAAGCAGTATATTTTGACTTCAATGAAAAGAAATTATTGAAACTTGCAAAAATGGCTAAAGAATTAGGTATGGAATTATTTGTTCTTGATGATGGGTGGTTCAAAGGGCGTAACGATGATACAACCAGTTTAGGCGATTGGATTGAGGATAATAAAAAACTTCCTAATGGTTTGGCAGGATTAAGTAGTAAAATAAATGAATTAGGCTTGCAATTTGGTATTTGGGTAGAACCAGAAATGATATCTAAAGAAAGCGATTTATATAGAAGACATCCAAATTGGGTTATTAAACTCGATAATAGGGAATCATCATTAGGAAGAAACCAGCTTATGCTGGATATGGCTAATCCTAATGTAATAAGTTATCTTTATAATCAGCTTAGCAGTGTATTTAAACGAGGAAAAGTCAGATATGTTAAGTGGGATATGAATAGATCCGTAACTGACATATATTCCTCATATTTGCCAAAACACAGGCAAAAAGAATTAGCACATAGATATATATTGGGTTTATATGATTTGATAGGACGATTAAAAAATGATTTTGAAGATATCTTGTTTGAAAGTTGTGCCAGCGGTGGTAACAGATATGATCTTGGGATGCTATATTATATGCCTCAAACATGGGCAAGTGATAATACTGATCCAGGAGAAAGAATGAACATTCAATATGGTTCATCATTATTATATCCATTAAGTACTCTTGGTGCTCATGTAGGATCGAATCCTTCTCATCAGGTATTAAGACAAAATAATATAGAATCAAGATTTAATGTAGCTTGTTTTGGACTTTTAGGCTATGAGCTTAATTTAAATAATTTATCCAATTTTGAAAAGAAAGCTATTAAAAAACAAGTTGAATTTTATAAAAAACATAGAAAACTATTACAGTTTGGTACATTTTATAGAATCAAATCTCCTTTTAACAGTAATCATGCTGTTTGGATGGTTGTTTCAAAAGATAAAGATGAAGCTTTACTTGGATACTATCAGAAGTTACAAGAAAGTAATGAAAATTTAGAAACTGTAAAATTAAAAGGATTAGATAAAAATGCTTCATATCATCTTGAATCCCGTGAACAATATATGAACATAGAGAGATTCGGTGAACTTATTAATGATTATGTACCTTTTAATGTTAAGACCAATGGATTAAGAGGTATTGTACATAAGACCATATCAGATAATTATATGTTTAAAAATGACGTTCAAAAGATTGATACGTTTGGTGATAGTTTGATGTATGCTGGATTTAAGTTATTACAGCAATTTAATGGAGCAGGTTTCAATGAAAATGTAAGATACATTGGAGATTTTGGTTCAAGGATTTATTACATAAAAAGGTTTCAATAATTGCATCTTTACAGTTACAAAGTCTAGAAATCTTTATAGAATAAGGATTCTAGGCTTTTACTTATTAATAAAGTAAACTGTCGAAGAATGGGTTTTTTTAATGTAGAGAATTTTTGTAATTATATTTGATTGAGTAATATTACGAAATAATTAAATACATAATTAAATTAATACACTGAAAATACATATAGTAATTATATAAAAAATTAAGTAGAGTTTTAATTAGGATAAATTTATAATATAATAACCTTTTATATAGTTTTGATAATATACAATAATTAATATACTGGTTAATAAATTATGTAATTAGAAATAAATAACAAAAACATTGAAAAATTCGCAAAAAAATGATATTATTACAATAAGATGATAATTATAACTATAAATTCTAATTAGTGTCAATTTATTAGATAAAACTACATACTGAAGTTGCTGTTATTTGTGAAGATAGGATACTTATATATTAGCATTTTCATATTAACTATTCATAAGATTTATAATTATCGATTTATTTTATTTCCTGTATGAGTATAATTAAATGGTTAATCTCTAACTATGGGAAAATTCTAAATTATTGATATATTCAGTTATAATGCGTTTTGCAACTTATAACATAGTTGAACATGTCAGTATTGTTTAGGTAAGTATTAATAAGTAGATAATTAATATGTAAGTAGCCAAGATTATGGAATATCTATGCGTTAATATAGTACTAAAACATAAGGAGGGATACAATGGATTTCTTAATTTCAAAAGATCAAATAATGTTAAAAAACGAAATTATCGATTTCGCAAAAAATCATCTTAATGACAGCAAGTACATAGAGACATTCTCCATGGAAATGTGGAAAGAAATTTGTAATCTAGGATTACTAGGAGTTACTATATCAGAAGAATATGGTGGTTTAGGGGAAAGCTATCTAACAGCAGCTTTAATGTTTGAAGGGTTAGGATATGCTTGCAAAAATAATGGATTTATTTTTGTGGTCAATAATCATATTTGGGTAAGTCAAAATCTTATTTATCTGTATGGTAGTAAAGAGTTAAAAGAAAAATATCTGAAAAAGATGGTAGCAGGAGAAAAAATTGGTGCAATTGCCATAACCGAAGCAGAAGCTGGATCGGATGCTATGAGTATGACTACTCATGCAGAAGATAAAGGAGATTATTATGTCTTAAATGGTACTAAAATGTTTATTTCCAATGGTCCAATTGCGGATATATTTATTGTTTTTGCAGTAACAAGTGAAGGAACATTCAAACGTTATACTGCTTTTGTTGTAGAGAAAAATTTTGAAGGATTTCAGGTATGTGAAGATATAAAGAAGATGGGACTTGGAGCATGTCCTACTTCAGAAATTGTCCTTAATAATTGTATCGTACCTAAGGAAAACGTTCTAGGTACTTTCAATATGGGAGCTAATATAATGACTGCTGCACTTGAATGGGAGCGTTGCTATGAATTTGCTCCTCATGTAGGTGTTATGCAGAGAATAATGGAAAGATGTCTAGAGCATGTAAACAATCGTAAACAATTCAATAGGTTAATCGGTGAGAACCAATCTATATCTCACAAAATAGCTGACATGCAGGTGAGTATAGAATTGTCAAGACTAATGTTATATAAGATAGCATGGCTTAAGGATCAAGGTAAAAGTGCATTTATGGATGCTTCTATCTTTAAACTCTATGTTAGTGAAAATTATATTAAGACATGTAGAGACGCCCTTCAGATATTTGGTGCCTACGGATATACAAAAGATTATGAAATAGAACGAGAATTAAGGGATGCCCTTGCTTGCAGCATCTATTCCGGAACTAACGAAATGCAGAAAAATACGATATACAATATGATCAGAAGTCGAGCATTATAGGTGCTATAAATGTAATTGAAAGGATTTGATTACTTGAGAATAGTTATGTGTATTAAACCTGTCAAAAAAGAACTTGTGTATAAGGAAGATGATTATCGAGAAAACTTAGTAATAAATCCATATGATTTATTCGCTTTACAAAACATCATTGATATGAAAAAAGAAGGTACAGAAGTAATCTGTATCAGTATGGGTCCAGAGGCTGCAAAAGATACATTGAGACGTTGCATTGGGCTTGGTGTGGATGAGGTTATTCATTTACACGATAAGCATTTTGCTGGTTCGGATACCATTGCAACTTCATATGTGTTAAAAAAGGCAATTGAAAAGATAAGTGATGTAGATCTCATATGCTGTGGTCAAAAAACAGTGGATGGAGAGACAGGACAAGTTTCATATGCTCTTTCTGAACAACTCAAGATGCCTTGTATAGCTCAGGTTGAGAACATAACTGATTTAAATATGGAAAATGTATCCATTGAAAGAGAGAATGGAGAGTGTTTTGAAAAGTTGCGGGTAAAATTACCTGCAGTCATTTCTTATAGGAATTGCACAACCATATATAAAAACATGAATTTGTTAAGGTTAAAACGTGCAAAGAATCATAAAATAGTTGTTTGGGATACAAATGACTTACAGGTTGATAAGTCCATGTGTGGACTGAAAGGGTCTAAAACCGTTGTTCAAGATGTTAATAAAATCAACTCTATCGTAAAAAAAGAACAGACCGTATTAGATGGAGATATCAAAGATACGGCTTCTATAATTAAGAATATCATATTAGGGAAAAATAATGGAGTATGTACATATGAGAAATAAAAAAATATGGATTATAAGTGATCAAGATAAACGATATGCTACAGAACACCTTTTACAGATTTTGCATAAAGGCATTGAATTAAGAAGAAACGATAAGGATGAGGTTTCTGTTATTTGTGTTGGAATGAGTCGGGAAGATCAGTTTGAGAAATTATTTCAATACGGAGCAGATAGAATTATATTCTGTGAACAAAATGAAGGATACAGTATCTCATTGTATGTTAAGTGCATAGAGGCAATGCTACAAGATAAAATGCCTGATGTGATATTATTTCCAGCTTCTATAACAGGTAGGCAGACTGCTGCGATATTATCTGTCAGATTTGGTGCTGGATTGACTGCTTGTTGTACTGATGTACAGTATGATAATGAAGTGGATAGATATGTATTTATTAGACCTGCTATGAGTGAATCTGTATTAGCTAAGATAACATGTATCAACAAAAATCTCCAGATGTGTACAATCAAAGAAAATATTTTTGATTCTGAATTTGTAACAAATGGTAAAAGTTACAATATGGAGTATTTTCCATATATAGAAAAAAAATCTGAGAAAAACATTGAAGTCCTGGAACGTAAGGCATTGAATCTTAAGGAGCGTGTGGATATAAAATCAGCTAAAATCGTCTTTGTCGTGGGAAGAGGTATGAAAAATTCTATGGACCTATGCAAGTCCGTTGCCAGACAATATGGTGCTGTAGTTGTAGGAACAAAGGCAGCTGTAGAAGAGAAGATGATTCAAGAGAATCATCAGATTGGTCAATCGGGTATAAGTATTAGTCCTGATATTTGTGTTGCGTTTGGAGTGTCTGGAGCAACTCAGCATATGGTAGGTATCAAGGGTGCACAGCTCATCATTGCAGTTAATACTGATAAAAATGCCCCTATATTTCAATACTCGGATTATATCATAGTAGACAAAGGGGAGAATGTATTAACAGAACTTGCTCAATAAGATAAAGCAATAAATATGAAAAGTATTAAGAAAGGAGAATCAACGATGAAAGATGGATTTTATATCTCAGCTTATATCACTATAACGAAATTAGGTAATCTATATAGAGCTGGACATAGACATGATGAGAGTATTGCGTTATGGCAGAAAAAAGGAAAGAAAGTATCTTTAATCCACTATTGGGAGTTAGAAAGGCTAACAGGAATTAAACAACAGAGGTTACCGTTCTTTGATATTAAGCAATTCAGACACATCATCAATGGACTATTAAGGGAATATGATATAACACTAGATGATGTTATAGAGATATGGGGTGTACCAGAGTTACAAGAAGATGATAGTTATTTGTCCAAATATCTGTTTCCTGATTATGCATTACATGGTTTTGCTCATCTGGCTTCTTGTATTTTTATGGATATGGATATATTCAAAAACAATAATGTTCTTGGATTCTCTGTTGATGGAGGTTCTGATTCCACTATTGATGCATACGATAGAGAAGGCAGAAGCGAATATGACCGTTACCATTTTATAGGATGTTACTCAGAAGCTAAGAAAAACAAATTGAATCTGTTTCCAGCAGTATCACCCGCTGAAATATGGGGATGGTCTCTAATGAGGTATAACATAAGAGAAGGTACTTTAATGGCATTAGCTTCCGCTAGCGAAAGCGAAGCCTATTATGATATAGAAAGTCTATTCCCATTTGATGAATATAAGATGGGGCCAGGCATACGTCAAAGAATATTTGATATGTTTGATGAAATAGACCACTACAAAAAAGATGACATAGGTATAAAGTTCAACTACTTCGATGAAAAATTCAGCGAGAAAGAAAATCGTATAAGCATGGCAATGAAGATAGTTCAACAAGTATCTTACAAGATTATGGTAAACAGCATTGAAGAAGCCATTGACAGATTTGGAATAGATACAGAAAATACTTATCTAGCCATGTCAGGCGGATTTGCATTAAATTGTCCTTGCAACACTTACCTGATGGATAAATATCATTTCAAAGGTTTCATAGCACCACCTTGCGTAAGTGATTCCGGTATGGCTATGGGAATTGGGTTATCTTCATTTTATGTAAGAACATTAGGTGACTTTGAATTCAAATTCAACCATGCTTATTATGGCGATAGTTACAATGTAAAAGATTTTTTGGCTAAAGGGGAATTCAGTAATTTTATAGAAAGTGTTGAAGAATTTGATGCAGCTCAAGTAGTAAAAGATATGGAAGAAGACATTGTTATATGGTATGAAGGAGGTGCAGAGGTTGGACCAAGGGCTCTGGGTGCAAGAAGTTTAATTGGTGATCCTAGAGTTATGTGGACAAAAGAGCGTTTGAATGAAGTAAAAAAAAGACAATGGTGGAGACCTGTAGCACCTATTGTATTAAAAGAGAAAGTAGGAGAATGGTTTCGTAATGAGTATGAATCACCATATATGTTACATGCCTTAGAGTTATTGGAGGATAAAAGAGAAGAGGTGCCTGCAATAGTCCATATAGATGGAACATCAAGATTACAAACTATTGATGCAGAGAATCCTAAGATCTATCTATATCAGGTAATGAAAGAATTTGAAAGAGTTTCAGGGGTACCTATTATCTGTAATACCTCTTTAAATGATAAGGGTGAACCTATAATCAATCGAATTGAAGAAGCGTGTAATTTTGCACTGCGTAAAAATATAAAAGTCGCATATTTTAACGGAAATAGAATCTTATTAAGGAACCATGAACAATACAAGAATGAAGAAGTATTAAAGAGAAAACTACGAATGGAAATATGGAAAGATAAATTGGATAAACAAGAATTCATCAATAAATATAATCCATATAATCTTTCTGAAAAAGAAGTCTTTGTCTATACATTTACTAATATGTATAAAGGAATTGAATTATTTGACTTGGATTATGAAGAACAGAAAAAGATAGAAAAACAAGTAAAAGATTTTTTGAAAGAAAATCCATTATTTAATAAACATGTTCTTCTAGTAAGAATAATGAATGCCAACCTAAATAAAAAGAAAATGGAAAGGTGAAGTCAAATGAGAGATGGATATTATTTATCTGCATATTTAGAAATTGCGAAAGCGAAAAATGTCTTTACTATAGCATGCCGACATGATAATTGTGTTGCTTTATGGAAGAAAACCGATTATGAAATAGAACTTATACGATATTGGGAGTTTGAACGATTAACTGGATATAAGCAGAATTGCTTTGCTTTGTATGATGTAGAACAGTGTAAAGATATAATAAATGATTTGTTGAAAAAGGAAGGTTTGACGTTAGAAGATATTATAGAAATTTGGGGAGTTCCAGAATTACTTAGTGACGATAGCTATTTGTCAAAGTACCGATACCCAGAGTATACCTATCATTGTATGTCCCATTTGTCATCTAGTGTATTTATAGATACTGATCTTTTCAAGAAAGAGAATATCATTGGATTTAATGTAGATGGAGGTTCTGACTGCATTGTTGATGCATACAAAAAAGAGGATGAAATCTTTGAAACAGATAAATATCCATTTGTTGGATCTTATTCAAAAGCAGGGAGTACGGATATGTCAGTATATCCAGCATATTCACCAGGATTGCTTTGGGCTTACGTCGCAGGATATTATTATATGCGAGAAGGAAGTTTGATGGCACTTTCTTCAGCCAGTGATAGCAGGGCGTATATAGATGTTGATGATATCCTCGTAAATACAGCCCCTATACTGGATAAAGAATTCTTACCTGAAAACAGATTACTTGATTTAATTAATGAGATTGATTCATATACTCAAGAGGACGCTGGAACCAAGTTCAATTATTTTGATGACAGGTTCAGTGAGAAGGAAAACAAGATAAGTATGGTTATGAAAATCGTACAGAATATGTCTTTTAGAATCATGGAAACAAATATTAATTATGCTATAAAAGAATATAGTATGATTCCAGAAGAAACTTATCTAGCTATGTCAGGAGGATTTGCTTTAAATTGTCCATGTAATACTTACTTAATGAATAAATTTAATTTTAAAGGTTTCATTGCTCCGCCATGCGTGAGTGATTGTGGTATGGCTTTAGGAATTGGATTATATTCATTTTATAATAAAACACAAGGGAAATTCAATTTCAAGCTTGAATCAGCATATTATGGTGAAAAAGATAGTTTAGAAACATTTCTTGAAAGCAATAATGAATTTGAACAGTATATACAAAGTATCAATGAGTTTGAACCTAGACAAGCTGCAAAGGATCTAATGGAAGAACCAATTGTATGGTTTGATGGTCATACAGAAATCGGTCCTCGTGCTTTAGGTGGAAGAAGTTTATTGGGTGATCCACGAAAACAAGCAACAAAAGATGCTCTCAATATCATTAAAAAAAGGCAATGGTGGAGACCTGTCGCACCAATAGTATTAATGGAATGTGTGGATGAATGGTTTGAGAACGCTTATGAATCTCCATATATGTTGCATACTCTAAAAATAAAGGATGAAAAAATAGACGAAGTCATAGCCGTTGCACATTCTAATGGTACAGCAAGATTGCAAACTATCGCTAAAGATACAAAGCAGATAAGATTATATCAGGTAATGCAGGAATTTTATAAGATAACAGGAGTACCAATGATATGTAATACGTCTCTAAATGATAAGGGTGAACCTATCATTAACCGTATCGATGAAGCTTTTAATTTTGCTTTAAGGAAAAAAATCAGAATAATGTACGTTAATGGACATAGAATTGAGATTAAGAATCATAGTAGATATACTCAAAAACAACCATTACGTAGGAAATTAACATTAGGCAAATGGAAAAATGAAGAAGAATATCTAGAATTATATAACAAGTACAATCCATTCCATATCAGTGACAAAGTTATTATGCCAAGAATGATATGGGGATTACCGTTAGATAGGATAATGAATCAAAACGATAAACGTGATGCAATGAGATGTGCTGTAGAAACTAAGATGTTCATTAATACGGTAGGAACTCTTAGAAAAGGTCTAATGTTTGTACTCTATAGTATGTGCACAACTGCAAAAGAAAGGGAGACTAAGTTTCTTAAGGTAGAAGAAGATCTGCAAATGAATCAAAGAGAGAAGGGTTAAACCAATGATAAAAGAATTAAAAGATGGGTATTATTTATCTGCATATGTAGAAATTGATCCTCTTGGTAATATCTATAAAATTGCTCATAGACATGATCAAAGTATTGCATTATGGCATGTAAAACATAGAGAAGTAAAATTAATTCACTATTGGGAACTAGAGAGATTGAGTGGTAGTAAGAAGCATCAATATTGTTTTTTCAGTAAAGAGCAATTTGATAAAGTAGTTGATGAATTATTATCCACTTATGATCTGACCTTAAAAGACATAGTAGAAATATTTGGGACGCCAGAATTAGGTGACCGTGATACTTATATGTCTATTGAGTGTTATCCTGAATTTTCATATCATTCAATGTGCCACTTGGCATCTTGTGTTTTTATGAATACGGAAATCTTCCATAATGAGAAGATATTAGCTTTTTCTGTAGATGGAGGTTCTGACATCGTATCTGATACAATAGCCTACAAGCGTTTTCCATTTATAGGATGCTTTTCAGACTATAAGAATGATATATTTGAATTGGAATCCGTTTGTTCACCTGCTATTTTGTGGGACTATATGAGTAGTTATTATACTATGCGGGAAGGTAGCTTGATGGCACTTGCAAGCGCTAGTAAAAGTGTCGCCTATTATACAATGGAAGATATACTGTTACATAGTAATGTGAATGTATCTGGTGAGGTATATGATAAGATTAATAATTTATTAGAGTTTGTGGATAATCTGACACAAGAAGATGCAGGTACAAAATTCAATTATTTTGACGAACGCTTCAGTGAACGAGAGAACAAAATCAGTATGATAATGAAAATAATTGAAGATTTATCTAAACGTATAATGGAACATAACATTGAATTGTTTATAGAAAAATATGATATTGATACAAAAGAATTCTATCTTGCTGTTGCAGGAGGTTTCGCATTGAACTGTCCTTGCAATACCTATTTGATGAACAAATACGATTTCAAAGGATTCGTTGCGCCACCTTGTGTGAGTGATAGTG
Source organism: Vallitalea longa (assembly GCF_027923465.1). Classification (NCBI taxonomy): domain Bacteria; kingdom Bacillati; phylum Bacillota; class Clostridia; order Lachnospirales; family Vallitaleaceae; genus Vallitalea; species Vallitalea longa. Next base: position 115,834 of record NZ_BRLB01000007.1, on the reverse strand, counting down.
GTATGGCATTAGGAATTGGGTTATATGTATTTTATGATAGATTAGGTGGAGATTTCCATTTTCAATTGGAAGATGCTTATTGGGGAGATAGAAGTGATTTCGAGAGTTTTGAAATAGACAATTATAGTCAGTACATAAAAAGTATGAGTGATTTCAACCCAAAACAAGCAGCTATGGATATAATGGAATTTCCTATCATATGGATTGAAAATGGTGCAGAAATAGGTCCTAGGGCATTAGGATCAAGGAGTTTATTAGGTGATCCTAGAAAGATGAAAACAAAAGACGAGCTTAATCATATTAAGAAAAGACAGTGGTGGAGACCAGTTGCTCCAATTATCCTTAAGGATAACATTAAAGATTGGTTTGAAGATCAGTATGAATCGCCTTTCATGTTACATGCATCTAAGATTAGACAAGAGAAGATAGATGAAATAGTTGCTATTGTACATGAGAATGGAACTGCGAGACTTCAAAGTATTGATGAAAGTACTAGACAGAAAAAAATATATCAAGTACTGAAAAACTTTTATGAAATAACAAAAGTACCTATCATATGTAATACTTCGTTAAATGATAAAGGTGAACCTATCATCAATAATATCGAACAAGCTATCAATTTCGCTCTACGTAAGAAAATATATGTTATGTATATTGATGGGAAACGGATTGAATTGATGAATCATGAAAACTATGGTATTAAAACTCCTTTAAAAAGGGATGTAACTTTGTATATGTGGAAAAACAAAGAAGAATATAGAAAGTTTGTCAAGGATTATAACCCATATGATATTTCTTTAAGAGCTATATTTTATTATATTCATACTAAAGTTAACGATATTCAGTTATTACAAGATAAAAGAGAGTGTAAGAGGTTAGAAATCAAATCCCAGATGTTTTTTAATACCTTATCACCTTTTATGAAAGCTGATTTGAAAAAAGCTTTTAAAGATAATAATTATTATAAAGAATTGGAGGAGGAGTTAGGACTATGAACATTGGAGTAATAGGAGCAGGAGTAATGGGCAGAGGTGTAGCATTAGCTTATGCTCAATATGGTCATAATATCGTATTGGTGGATAAAGAAGAAAATATACTGGAAGATGCTAAGAAACAAATAAAAACTGATTTCCGTTTTCAAGGTATGTATGGAAAGAAATGTGAAGATACAATAGAAAATATTCTCGGACGTATAACATTCACTACTCAGTTGGAGAATGTTAATAAGTGCGAGTATATAATTGAGAATGTCACTGAGAACTGGGAGATAAAAAAGGATATATATACACAATTAAATAAGATATGTAATGAAAGTACACTATATGCAGTCAATACCTCCTGCTTTTCCATAACTCAAGTTGGTGCTCTCATGAATAAACCAGAAAATGTGATAGGTTCCCATTATATGAATCCAGCACATATCAAATCAACAGTAGAAGTAATAAAAGGATATCATACATCGGAAGGAACAATAGATACCACATTGAATCTATTGAAGTCAATTGAAAAAGAAGGCGTTGTAGTCAATGATCTTCCTGGATTCGTATCCAATCGTGTATTGATGCTGACAGTTAATGAAGCTATCTATTTGGTACATGAAGGAGTAGCAGAAGCAAAAGATATTGACAAGATATTCAAACAATGTTTTGGACATAAGATGGGACCATTAGAAACTGCTGATCTGATTGGTCTTGATACCATTTTATTTTCTGTAGAGGTTCTATATGAAAGCTATTGCGACAGTAAATATAGACCATGCCCATTATTGAAAAAGATGGTAAATGCTGGATTACTTGGTAGAAAAAGTGGAAAAGGATTCTATGTATACAATTATTAAAAAGGAGAATGAAGGATGAATAGAGAGGAAATCAGTAATAAATTAAAATCATTTTTAAGTAAATTTTTTGGTAAGAAAAATGTTGAGTCATTAGGTGATGATGATGATTTCTTTAGTTTAGGTTTTGTTAATTCATTGTTTGCTATGCAGCTCATAACATTTATGGAAACAGAATTTGACGTGACTATTGATGTGGCAGAATTGAATATGGATAACTTCAATACATTAAATAAGATTATCAATATTATTGAAAATAAGACTAAGTAACTTAATAGAAGGGAGTTATGGTTACATGTCAGATAAAAATAAAAAAATAAAGTGTGTAGTATGGGATCTAGATAATACTTTATGGGATGGGGTTCTTATTGAAGATGGTGAAGTAACATTAAAAGACAATATCCTGAACATAATAGAACAGCTTGACCATAGAGGTATTCTTCAATCCATATCAAGTAAGAACAATTATGAAGATGCTATGACCAAGTTGGAGGAATTCGGTATAAAAGAATATTTCTTATACCCTCAAATCAGTTGGAGCAGCAAGTCTCAAGCCGTAAAAGAAATTATCAGCTGTTTGAATATAGGTGCGAATACAATAGCTTTTATTGATGATCAAAATTTTGAAAGAGATGAAGTCAAGAACTCTATACCAGAGGTTTCATGTTTTTCAGCAGATGAAATAGGAGATATCTTGGATAATGAATTATTCATTCCCGATTTCATCACAAAAGATTCAATGAGAAGAAGAGAGATGTACATAGCCGATTATCATAGAAAAAAAGTTGAAGAGACTTATCAAGGACCACAAGAAGATTTCTTGGCATCTTTGAATATGAACATCAGTATAAGGAATGCAAGAGATGAAGATTTGGACCGTGTAGTTGAACTTACAGAAAGAACCAATCAGCTAAATACAACAGGTTATACCTATTCTTATGAGGAATTGAAACTTATGCAGGATTCTGATATTCATAAATTATTGATCATTGGACTTGACGATAAATACGGAACTTATGGAAAAATTGGTATCATTTTAATTGATACAAGTAATGAACAATGGGTATTGGAACTATTTATCATGTCATGTAGAGTCATGTCGAGAGGCATAGGAACTATTTTACTTAATTACATTATGGATATGGCTCAGACAGCAGATAAAGAATTGTATGCTAAATTTATTCCAACAAATAAGAATAAAATGATGCAGTTGACATACAATTTGGCAGGATTCAAAGTGTTTGAGAAAAGAGATGACTATATTCTTATGAAGAATGACTTAACTAGAATACAAAAGATACCTGAATATGTCACATTGGTTTCAGAACTTCATGAATATGAAGAGGATGGGAGTAGGAGGATATATGGATAAAATAGCTTTAGTATTTCCAGGTCAAGGAGCCCAATATGTGGGTATGGGAGAATCTTTTTATAATAATTATTTAGTATGCAGGCAGACTTATGAAGAAGCCAGTGATATATCGGGAATGGATGTAGCCCAATTATGTTTTAAGAGCAGTCTTTCAGCTCTTAGCAAAATGGAAAATATGCAGTTAGCTGTAACAACAACTTGTGTTGCCATTGCTCGTGCCTACTTCTACGAATATGGAATGACCCCACAGTTCTGTGCGGGACATAGTGTAGGGGAGATTTCTGCATTTATAACTTCGGGTGCTATCCGTTTTTCAGATGGTATCAAGATATTAATGAAGCGTGGAGAGTTATTGAAGGAAATATATGACCAACATATGGGAACTATGCTGATTGCTGAAGAGATTGATTATAAAAGTGTGGAACAATTGATTGATGATACTAAATTACATAAGGAAGTTTTCATTTCATGTGAGAGTTCCAATAATCAGATACTAATCAGTGGAACCAATGAAGGCATTGAAATAATGCAAGAAAAACTTCTTGATAGTGATGCAAGGATTACACCTCTTATAACAAGTACACCTATGCATTGCCCTCTAATGGGAAGTATAGAAAAACAATTTTATGATTACCTCCTTGGATTCGAATACTTTCCTTTTAGGATACCTGTAATTACTAATATTCAGGGTAGACCTTTTAGTGATCCACAGCTCATTCCACAGATTATGTCCAAACATCTGACTAATCCTGTTAGATGGAAGGATATAGTTGAATGTATGAAGCAGTATGGGGTATCTGTATCATTAGAGATGGGACCCAAGAATTTAATTACGAATCTTATTGAGAATATTGCGCCTGAGATAACATCCTACTGTTTCGGTAAGAAAATGGACAGAAAATATTTTCATGAGAATTTCCTAGCTGATGAAAATTATAAGAAGGATATTCCAGAGTTCATGAGCAGGTGTTTAGGAATTGCAGTAGCAACTAGAAATAATAATACATCCAGTGAGGAGTATCAAAAGGGTGTAGTTGATAATTACAACAATATCAAAAAACTCCATAAAGATATCACCGACAGTCATAGAAAGATACTAAAAACCGATATGGAGATGGCATTACAATATCTGGAAAATATATTGAACACAAAAAAAGTTCCAGAGAAAGAACAAAAGAATTGGATAAAACAATTGCTGGATGAAACAAGCAATTATTACCTGTTAGAAGAATATTATGCTTAATCTAAATCTTAGGATAAAGTATATGTATATATAATGAATTAATAAATGATTATTAGTATTTTATGTGGAAAGGATTGAAAAACATGATACTATACTGTGTTCCACATGCTGGAAGTTCAGCGCTCAATTTTTATCAATGGAAATCACATATAAGAGATAATATTAAGATAGTTCCTCTAGAATTGGCAGGAAGAGGTGCTAAGTCCGAGCAACAATTATATGGATGTTTTGATGAAGCCGTAGATGATTTGATAGAAGATATCATGAATAACAAGTCTGATGAAGATTATGCACTATTCGGACATAGTCTAGGGTGTTGGTTAGTTTATGATATATACTTCAGATTAATTGAAAAAGGTATGAAACCACCAGTACATATATTCTTTTCAGGTAGATGGTCTCCATTAACCAAGAAAGAAAAACTTATGTGCAAAGACATGACAGACCAAGAGTTCATAGAAAAAATTGGGGAAATGGGTGGTACAAGTAAAAAAATAATGAATTCGGCTGAATTTCAAGACAAGTATCTTAAAATATTAAGAAGTGATTTTGATATTATTGAAAACTATAAAAGCAAACAAAACAAATTGATTGAGAGTGATATTACCATACTAAGTGGTACACAAGACAGTTCTATCAAAAATTCAGATCTGCTTAAATGGCAAAAGACGACGAGCGGGATGTGCACTATATGTAAAGTTAATGGAGGACATTTTTTTCACCTCGAGAATATGCAAGAGACCATTAACATCATAGAAAGCAAACTGGAAGTTGGATAAGCAGCATTCATAGGAAAATGAAAAAAGGAGGAATATTATGAAAACAATAAAAAAGTTACTCTATGCTCTAAAAGATGAAAAACAAAAAGGAGTATACTTTATTCATTCAGATGATGAGGATGTTAAATTTACTTCCTATCATGATTTATTTAAACAGAGCCTATGGATGAAAAATTATCTATATGAAAGAGGTATCAGACCCAACGATGAAGTTATTTTATCTACGGACAACTCCGAGTGGTTTTATATTACGTTCTGGGCATGTATATTAGGAAATTTCAAGGCTGCCCCATTAAGCGTCAGTAGTGATAATCTAGATAATCTTAGGGGTGTACTAGAAGTTTGCTATCATGCAGCTATTGTTACGGATAATGAGACCCTGCTGCAAGAAATAGATAAATCAGACCTTAAATTGAAAGCTTGTATATGTTGGGATGAAGGAATGTCAGAAAAACTGAATGAAGTGTTGATACATACAGAATCAGAAATTGATGATTCGGTAGTATGCTGTGAAGAGAATGATATGGATACGGCATATATTCAATTCTCTTCTGGTTCAACCAGTGATGTAAAAGGAGTAGGAATAACTAATGCAGGTGTAATACTAATCGCTGAAGGTTTTAATATAGCTAGACATCTGTGTGAAAAAGATGTATTTGTAACTTGGGTTCCTTTATACCATAATTATGGTTTGTTTTTCAATATACTCTTACCAATCAATTTCGGTTGTGATGCCCATGTTATCGATACACAATATGTGATAAAGAACCCTTTATTCTATCTAGAATACTGTAATAGAGTTAAAGGGACTGTTTTATCATCAACCAATTATTATCTTAAGTTCATTTGTAAGTTATTACAGGAAAGAGGAGCTGAAGATTATTGGGACCTATCTTCAATTAATACAATTATGTTAGCAGCGGAACCCATCTCAATGAACTTATGTAATCAGTTCACTGAATACTTGAAAGACAGTAAATTTCAAAGAATAGCATTGAATCCAGCTTATGGTTTAACAGAAGGTACTTTTGTTGTTACTCTTACTACCGATGATAGTTGTACTAGAAAAATCACTGTCAACAAAGAAAGTTTAAGTATCGGTCACCCATTGGAGATTGTCTCAGATGACGATCTATTGGCTTCTGAGATAATAAGCGTTGGTAAGCCTCTACCTTTTTTCCAGTTGAAGATACTTGATCTAGCTGGCAATACATTGGAAGATGGTTGCATAGGCTTGGTTTTCATAGCAGGGAAATGTGTATTAAATGAATATTATAATCGTGGACGGGACGATAATTTTGTTGAAGAGTGGTTTAATACAGGTGATATAGGTTTTATGTATGAGGGAAATCTATATATTACAGCTCGCTATAAAGAGATGTTCATATATAATAGCCTTAATTATTATGATAATGACATTGAGAAATATATTGAGAAATTGAATATTTTTGATGAGGAAAGGATAGTTGTGCATGGATATCGTAAAAACGTGGACGACATCAATGATGAAGTTATCTGTTTCATAGAAGGAAAAACCCCTATTGAAACCCTAGTCATTAAAATAAAAAGTGTTCTATCTCACATAAACAACGATCTAGGAATATATATTACTGATTTTGTACTAGTAGACCATATCCCAACTACAGTAAGTGGAAAAATACAACGTTATAAATTATTGAAAAACTATATAAAAGGTGAGTATGATTCTCAAATAGCTGAGTTAACTAGGGAAATAAAAAGGGCTAACAATATTATGGAATGTGATGTATCTTCTATTGAGAATTTCATCGTAGATACTCTAGAAGATATTGTAGATACTCAGATTGATTATAGTGCTTCATTCATATCTATGGGACTAGATTCACTTCAATTATCTAAATTGCATATGGCTATCAACATACAATACGGAGATTGCATTGCCATTGCAGAGATTTTTGAATATACCAGAATCGAGACATTGGCAGAATATATAATGGAGAAGATACATATGAAAAGAGAAACGGAAACTCTAATTAGTTAGGGAGAGTGAATATGAAAAATAAAAGTGATAAACAAATAATAGAACAAAGGGAAGATATTGCTATTATTGGTATCGGATTAAAAATATCTTGGGCCAGAGATTTAGAACAATACTGGGAAATAATTAACAATAAAATATGTTGTACTGAGGACTTCCCCAAATATAGGGCAAAAGGTGTTGAAGGATTGGTAAACGTTCTTTATAACAGTGACAAAGAACCAAAATTCCATCAAGGCTCTTATATCGGAAGAATTGATGAATTCGATAATGAATTTTTTCATCTATCTCCAAGAGAAGCTTCATTAATGGATCCTGCCCAACGTGTATTTCTGGAGACCATAAGAAATACATTTGATGATGCAGGTTATACGGCTAGACGGCTAAAACAGTCAAAGACAGGAGTGTTTCTAGGGTATACCTCATCATCTTTAAAAGATAATTATATTGTTGATATAGTTTTTAATCATCGTGATCTATTGCCTTATTCAATGACTGGTAATATGGCACCTCTAATTCCATCAAGGATTTCACATTTGCTGGATTTAAAAGGACCTACTATGGTTATGGATACAGCATGTTCTTCAGCTCTTGTTGCTGTTCACGAAGCTTGCGAGCATATCTTGTCAGGTAATTGTGAAATGGCTATCGCGGGAGGACTTAAACTTAATGTCATGCCTTTGATAATGGACGACATGAGTATAGGGATAGAGTCATATGACGGTAAGACAAGAACCTTTGACTCAGGTGCAGATGGATCTTCCATGGGTGAAGGATGTTGTACTATTCTTTTGAAGCCATTACATTTGGCTGAAAAAGATGGAGACATCATATATGCCACTATTAAATCAAGTTCCATTAATCATGATGGTACAGCTTCAGGTCTGACAGCACCTAATCCAACAGCACAATCAGATGTTTTGGTGGATGCTTGGAACAAGGCTAATATCAATCCTGAGGACATACAATACATAGAAGCACACGGTACTGCCACAGGATTAGGTGACCCTATTGAAATACAAGGAATAAATAAAGCTTTTAGCAGGTTTACTGATAGAAAACAATTTTGTGCTATAGGAGCATCAAAAAGTAATCTAGGACATATGTACGAATGCTCAGGATTAGCTGCATTATTGAAAGTAGTCGCATCTATGAGGCACGATATAATACCTGCTACAATTAATTTTATGACTCCTAATATAAACATTGATTTTATTAATTCACCTGTCTATGTAAATACAGAAACAAGAGATTACGTAGATAATGGAAAGAAATATATCGCTGGAGTAAGTGCTTTTGGCTTAAGTGGAACCAATTGTCATGTTGTATTGGAGAAATACGATAAGAACAAAGAAGATAAGACCATATCCGTTGATAAGCCAACACTCATCAATATTACTGCCAAGTCAGATTATAGTCTTAATGCTAAGATTGATAATTATCTGAACTATGTGAATGAAAATTATGACCAATTGGACTATTATAATTTTTGTTACAATGTTAATCTCTATAATGATATATATGACAGAAGAGTAGCGTTTGTCGTAGAAAGCAAAGAAGAATTAAGGGATAAATTAGAATACATCCATAAAAATGGATTGAATCAATATGAAGATAAAAAAATATATCATCATATTATTGAAAGGAATAATAATGATTATAAAATTCGTAAAGCCATAGCAAAAGAGATAGACGATCTGACAAATAAAGTCAATGAAATCTTACAGAGAGATGAGTTAAAGCGAAATGATTATGAAAATGCATGTGAGCACATAATTTTGGGTGCTATTCCAGAATGGAAACATATGTATTCGGATTATAAAGGTGTACATATTCCTTTGCCAGTGTACCCATTCCAACGAAAAAGATTATGGCTGCCTGAAAAAGTGTACAAGAATAAGAAGAAATTATACTATACCAAAGATTTTAAAATGGAACATATCGTAAATATCAATAATGCTCCAGAGAACACTTTGATTATTGCTTGGGATGAGACCAGGTTAGATTATTTGGAGCAATCAGTAATGAACAAACAAAGTGATGCAGAAACTATTTTATTAAAAAATATCAATGAATTAGAGCAAAACAAGGAAGTAATTCTAGAAAAATTAAATAAAACTTCTCATATTATATATTCAGGATATGAATGTGATTCAGAAAACTTGGATAATCTTGTTACAATGCAAGAAAATAATCTACATACCTTATTATGGTTGGCCAAATTTATCAATAATAATGATAATCAGTCAAATGTGAAGTTAGTGGCTCTATCAAGCAATGGTATTGGAATTACTGGTGATGAAGAATTATTGAATCCACAGAATACAACGGTTTTGGGATTAGGTAAATGCATATGTAAAGAATTCAAGAAAATAGATTTCTGTTTCCTTGATTATGACAATGAAACAACTACTGACTGTCTTATTCAAGAAATCAACTCTAAGAATAAAGAGAATGTAGTAGTCTATAGAAACAATATAAGATATGTGGAAAGGTTAAAAGAAATCATTCCAACAAGTCATGACAATAGTAAATTGACAATTGATTCAGGTGTATACGTCATTACTGGTGGACTTGGAGGAATAGGATATGAGACAGCAAAGGAAATCTGTGAAACAACAAAAGATACTACAATTATAATTTTCGGCAGAAGTGACCTTAATACTAATGGAGATATTAATCCAGATGACAAAAAAATGATAGAAAAGTATAATAGATATACTATTTTGTCTCATTTGTCCAAAAATATAGAATACTTCAGTTGTGATATATCTGAATATGATAGAATGCAAGAGATATTAACAGCAGTAAGAAAGAAATATGGAAAAATAAATGGTGTCATACATGCAGCTGGAATCGGTGGTGGAAAATTAATTGAAAATACAACCACACAAGATATTGACGCAATGCTTAAAACCAAAGTGTATGGTACTTGGAATCTGGATCAATTGACTAAGGAAGATAATTTAGATTTCTTTGTCCTATATTCTTCTATTGCCACTGTTTTCACTAGTATTGAATTATCTGCTTACACGGCTGCAAATACATATCTTGACTATTTTTGTCAATACAGGAATGCCAATAGAAGTGGAAAGACATATACTATCAATTGGGCGACATGGTCCGAGACAGGAATGTCAGTAGAACATAATTTTACTGTTGATACATTATTCAAGACCATTACGACTAAAGATGGAATAAAAGGTTTTATGGATGTCTTAGGATGTGACTATACTAATGTAATAATTGGTGAATTGAATTTTGACAGCCAAATAGCTTTGATGATGAACAATTATCCAATCAAGTATTCAGATTATATTATGGAGCAGTTAGCTGCTTTGAAGGATAAGAATAAGAAAAAGGCTGGAACGAATAGACCTAAACTCATATCAGGTACAGAGGATTCTAATTACAGTGATATTGAAGTGGAAATCGCCCGCGCATGTCAAGAGGTATTGGGGTATGAAGAAATTGATATTAATGACAATTTCTTTGAAATGGGTGCAGATTCCATTCTTATGGGACATATTTTTAATATTATTAATAAGTATTATCCTGACCAATTACAATTGATGGATTTATTTGCTTATCCTAGTGTAAGGCAATTATCAGAATATTTGGATTCCAAACAGGATGTAACCTCTAAAAGAGATAAGGAATCTAAAGAGAGAGTTAAAAATGTACCATTACACAGTGGCGAGAAAGATGTTGCAATCATAGGTATAGGAATTGATTTTCCTTGTGCTAAAAATATTGATGAGTACTGGGATCTGATTATCAATGGAGTCAGTGTAGTAAGGAATATCCCGGAAAAAAGAAGTAAGGACATTAGAAAACATTTTAGATATTTAGGCATGGAAAAGGATGAAATCAAATTCAATAAATGCGCCTATTTAGAGGAAATCAACAAATTTGATTACGAACTCTTTAACATGTCACCTAGAGAAGCTAAATTGATTGACCCTATAAATAGACTTTTCTTGCAGTGCTGTAACAGCGCAATTGAAGATGCAGGATATGGGGGATTGAAGATAAGAGGAAGCAACACAGGAGTTTTTCTTGGTTACACAGCTAATCTGGGTAATCTGTACAGTCGTATCTTATATGAAATAGACGCAGAATTATTCGGAGAATCATTACCAGTAAATCAAGTAAGTATGGCAGCAAGCCGAATAGCTTATGTGAATGACCTTAAGGGACCTACTATGATTATTGATACAGCTTGCTCATCTTCATTGGTTGCTATGCATACGGCATGTCAACAAATACGAAGTGGCGAATGTGATATGGCCTTGGTTGGAGGTGCATCCATTACACTGTCACCTTTAGCTTGTGGATTTAAAGTCGGATACGAGTCCAGTGAAGAAAAGACAAGATCTTTCTCAGAAGGAGCTATGGGTACTGCTGTTGGAGAAGGTATCGGAGCGATATTATTAAAACCTCTATCGAAAGCTTTGGAAGATAAGGATAGTATATATGGGGTCATCAAAGGAAGTTCATCCAATCAGGATGGAAGTTCATTCGGTATAGCTGCTCCTAATTATCTTGCACAATCAGAAGTAATACAAAAGGCTTGGCTACAGTCGGAAGTAGAACCAGAAACAATCAGTTATATTGAAGCTCATGGTACTGGTACAGCATTGGGAGATCCTATTGAGGTTAAAGGTATTACTCATGCTTTTCAATCCATAACAGATAGAAAGCAATTCTGTGCATTAGGTACAATCAAGCCGAATATAGGACATCTTAATGAAGCATCAGGAATAAGTGGTGTCATTAAAGTCATATTGATGATGAAATATGGAAAGTTACCACCTACAATGTTTTTTCAAGAGCCTAATGAGAATATTGATTTCATTAATTCACCTTTATATGTTAATGCAACCAAAAGAGAGTGGAAGAGTAAGGATACCCCTAGACGAGCTGGAATCACAGGCTTAGGAATGAGTGGAACCAATTGCCATGTTATTCTTGAAGAACCACCAAAGGTTGAATATGAGGAAATAATTGATAATATTCATAATTTCTTTGTTATATCAGCTAAATATCAAGAGGGATTAAGAATTATGGCACAGAATTTACTTGATTGGCTATGTCATAATGAAGATAAGAATCTATATGATGTATTATATACTCTTGCTACAGGAAGAGGTCATTATAATCATAGAGTAGGATTCCAGGTAAATAGTATAAGCGAACTTATTTCTTCTTTGAAAGCTTATCTCAATGATTGTGATGAACATAATGAAATTCATGAAGGAAAATATGCTATAGTATCTGAGAATAAAAAGAATCGACAAGATTTTGAATTGACAGTAGAAGAACATAAAGCATTGAATCGTAGGGCAGAAGAACTTCTAGAAGATGTTATATATAATAGTGATAACCAATGTGAAGAGGAATTGTTGGAAGCTTATACGAAAGGTGCTGATATTGATTGGTTCAGACTGTTTGATAAGACAGGATGCCATTTGCATATGCCAACTTATCCATATAAGAAAGAGTATTGTTGGTTCGCACCTCCTTCTGATCCAGATGAAATAGAAAGTGTTAATTTTGATGGTTTCTATTACACCATGAAATGGATAAGAGAAGATTATCAAGAAAGTAACCTGGATAATAGTCAATTAGGAAAAACTTATATGATTTTCCATAGTAATTATTCTGATATGCATAATATAGTAGACCTTCTGACTGAACGAGGTATTAATGTGATTCAAGTATTCCTTGGTAAAGAATACAAGAAGATAGATGATACAATTTATGAAATCAATAATTCTCTTGAATCTTGTGTACAATTATTTGAGGCGATTAAATCTTATGATATACATAAAATCATACACATGGCTTCCATAAGTGAAAAAAATAATAAGATAGTAAACGCCAACTTAAAAGATAGAGGATATGAGTATATTGAAGAAAGCTTGGATAATGGTTTCTATCATATCATTAATATCATTAAAGCAATGATAAATACTCATTATAATAGGAATCTTGAATTAATCATCTTGTCACAATGTGGTTACAGTATCAACAAGAATGAAAAAGCATTATATCCTGAAAATGCTGTAGTACTAAGTATTGGTAAGGTAATAGAACAAGAATATCCTAATATTGAGTGTAGAGCTATAGATATTCAAGATGTTGATGATATGCCATTGGTAATAGATGAAATTCTATCTAAAGACAGGAAACTTTATTTAATCGGATTTAGAGAAGGTCTAAGATATGTGGAATACTACACAGAAGAAACAGTTAATCCTCAGAATGATATCATTAGAGAGGATGGTAACTATATTGTTACAGGCGGTTTAGGTGATATAGGTATAGAAACGGCTAAATATCTATCAGAAAAAGGTTGTAGGAGTGTAATTCTATTCGGTAGAAACGGTTTCCATCCTAGAGAGGAATGGAATTCACCTAACCTAAGCGACAGGGATAAAAACAAGGTATCCATTCTTAAGGAAATAGAAGAGAATGGTGTCAATGTATTTATTTATGCGGTAGATGTTTCGGATTATGATGGTATGAAAAATGTCTATCAGCAGATAAAGGAAAATGTAGGTAGAGTTCATGGTATTTTCCATTCAGCTGGAATTGCTGGTGCTGGTTATATACTAAGAAAGGAAAAAGAAGAATTCGCGCAGGTATTAGCTCCTAAGGTAAGAGGAACTTGGATACTTGACCAGTTGACTAAAGATGACAACTTGGATTTTATGATGTTATATTCATCGTCAGTCACTTTCTCAGGAGAAGCAGGTCAAAGTGATTATGTAGGTGCTAACTCTTATCTAGATGCCTTCACTGATTATAGGAATGCTAGAGGAGACAGAACCTATGTTATCAATTGGGTTTCTTGGAAAGAAACGGGTATGTCTGTAAGATATGGTATTAATGTAGATACTATCACAAAAGCGTTAACCACAGCTCAGGCTATTCACTATCTTGATCGATTGTTACAGAGTCCGGTGAGAAAAACAGTTATTGGACAGTATAATATCACTGAGAATCTATTGATTATAGGTGATTACAGTAGAAATAGGATTTCAGAGGATATTCAAGATAAGATGGAACAGCTTAAGAAAATCTTCATGAACAGAGATGAAGGAGATCGTATACTTAAGGAAGATGGCTTTGAAGTAGCTCAAGTCAAAAAAGGAAAATTGCTGATTCTTCCTCATAGCGAGAAAACTAAGCATTTAAATGATGAAGATGACCTGAACCTTGAAAATAAAGTTATTTCAAACAATATCGAGGACATACAGGATAATTTATGTAAGATATATTCTAGAATCCTTGGATATGATGATATTGATATCTATGACAACTTCTTCGAGATGGGTGGAGATTCCATTCTATTAACTAGAATGCATGGATATATTGATAACCTATATTCAGATACGGTAAATGTGGCGAATCTATTTGAATATACATCAATCTATACTTTATCACAATTTATTCATGATGAGCTGGTTAAGAGAGAAGCAGCTGATGAAGTAGGTGAACAAAAAGGTATTCTAAGTAAATATAAAGATACTGAGTGGACAGGTGAATTAAGCTATGCTCAAAAAAGAATGTATGTAGTGTATAAAAGAAGTAAGAATAAAAAAGTATATAATAATCCTTTTGTATATAAGATGGATAAAATGGAATCGAAAGAAATTTTTTACTATCTTATCAAAACACTTATGGATAGACATGATATCCTTAGGACAAGTTTTTATTTTGATGGAAAATCAATATGTCAAAGAGTCGAAGAGAATATTGAACCAGATATTACTTATTATTACAAAGAGAATATAGAAGATATCGACTATAATGAATTATTGACTGAATTCGATTTAGGTAAGGCACCACTCTTCAAATTGATAGTTATTGAACTTGGTGATGGTAGCTGTGTATTGTTTTTTGATATGCATCACATCATTATCGATGGTTATTCATCAAGCATCATTAATAGCGAGTTGAATGATATCATTACTTATACACCTTTAGATGAAGTTACATATCAGTATAGACACTATATTGAATATGAAAAAGATTATGTGAAATCAGCAGAGTATAAAAAGATGGAAGAGTATTGGAACGATCGATTGAAGGATTATGCACGAGAAAACTATTTACAAGAATTGAAAGCAGATGATATACAAGAACAGTGGGGAAGTTTTAACCTGACATTGGATAAAAAGCTGATAGATAATCTTGAAAAAGTTGCTAAGATGAATAATGCTTCATTGTTTTCCATGTTATTGACGGGTATTAATTTATTGATTCATATGTATGATTCCAGCGAAGACATAATCGTAGGGGTTCCATGTATAGGACGTGTACATGAGGATGTCATGAATATTGTTGGAATGTTTACGAATACTCTTCCAATGAGAAATTACCCAATGGCAGATAAGATGTTGAGTGATTTCATTGGTGAGATAAGACAAAATATCAATAGTGACTTGGCAAATCAATGCTATCCATATGATAAAATGGTAGAGAAATATAGGAAATTACATAAAGATGGTAGTTCCAACTTGTTTAATATCATGTTTGATTATGAGAGTTCCAATATGGATATTGTAGAAGGAGAAAGAAGAGGTTCAGGAGATATAATCCTTCCAATTAGTTTCGCCAAATATGATATTGATATACAAATCACTAATAAGAATTCTTCTCTAGTTATGAAAGTTGATTTCACTAATGAATTTAGAGAAGAAAAGGTTCATGAATTTATTAATAAGTATCTAGCCCTATTGGATAGACTTACTAAAATAACAGGAAAAGAAAAAATAGGTGATATTATATCGGATGTAATAGAAGGTAAATTTATTATTACGGCTTAGTGAGGAGAATGAATATGAATAGAGAAGAAATTAAAGTTAAACTATTAGAGTATATTAAAGAAAAGCTTGAGGCTGATGATATTACAGAAACCAGTAAACTCGAATTCTATGATGAATTCAGCTCCATTTTTGTAGTTGAGCTTATATTGTTCATAGAAGAGAACTTTGATGTTGAGGTATCTTATGAAGACTATAGTTTGGATAAATATTCAGATGTATCAAGCATTGTGGATCTGGTTATAAGAAATGAACGTAAGGATTGATGATACTTCACTATAAAATCTAACAAACAGCACAATATGTTGAATAATAATATTAGAAATTTAACATATTGTGCATATATAGATTTAGTTGGAATTATGAAGTCTCCAATAACAAAGCTGTATTCGCTTACGTCTACATGAAGGAATACAGCTTACTGATAAGCATAAGTTAGAGGGGTGTATATGAAAAAAAGAGTAAATCATAATATAGCGTTAATATATGGTAAAGGTTATAAAAGTATGCTCATAGTAGTGTTCTTCGGATCATTCATAGGTGCTTTGGCACAGCTTTTTTATACCTATGAGATAGGAGTTGTCATTGATTTATCCAATTATAACGAAATTATAAGAAACACTATTCTAATTGGTATTGCAGTTGTAGTTAGGGTTCTAGCAAGCTTCATAAATAAAAGAATCTCTTTTAGGGTACATAATAGATTCTTATATCAATTCAGGAAAAAAGTAACAGAAAAAATATGTTACTCCAATTATAAGGAACTTGAAGCAAGTGATGACAAGAAAATATTGTCTATCATATCTGCTGATGTTGCAGGGTTCAAGAAATGGTTGAATACTCTATTTGTTTTAGGTGAACTACCAGTAAAACTAGTATTATGTTTTGCATATGTGATTTATATGTTTTATGCAAGCAATAGCCTTATTGACTTAGCGGTTATTTTGGGGTTTATGGTTCTATCTCTAGTTTTAAATAATATTTTGTCTAAAAGAATATATTCCCTTACCATGAAGGAAAGAGAGAATGAGGGACAAGTCATCAATTATTTTATTAATTCATTGAACTTCAGAATGATGATAAAGGCCTACAATATGGAGAAAAAGTTTCTGCATGATAATAAAATCAAATTATCTAACTTAAAAAAGGCAGAGCGTAAATCCTATGTTTTTGACAGGATCATGAATTATTATGGGGCCATGAATGGTTATTTCGGTTTTTTATTTGTATTGGGTATTGGAGCTAAAAACATCATCAACGGAACATTGCAGTTAGGACAATTAGTTTCTTTACTTTTTTTAATGGATATAGTTGGACAAGGAATAACCATTATGCAATCTATACCTCCCAATTATCAGAATGCGAAAGCATCAGTTGATCGTGTAAATAGTCTACTGAATTTAAAGGATACTAAAGATATTAAAAAATCAGAAGAGAATATGTGCAATAATTATGTTGACTCTACCGTATATGAAATAAAGAATGTATCATTTAGTTATACGGATACTTATGTACTAAGAGATATCAGTTTTAAGATAAATAAGGGTGAAAAAATTGCTGTCGTCGGGAAAAGCGGATGCGGCAAGACTACTCTATTGAAATTATTATGCAATCTGTATGAACCACAAAAAGGTTCCATAGAGTTTATGGGACATGATATCAATAATATAGGCAAGAAGAACTATTATGAACAGATAGCTGTGATAACGCAGGAAAATTTTATTTTGGATGATACCATTGGTAATAATGTTCATATAGTTGATGAAAATAGAGAGTTAAAAGATGTTAAGAGAGCTATAGTTAAAGCACAATTAAATGATTATGTTGCTACTCTGGAAAATGGATTAGATACGGTTATTGGTAATGGTAGGCATACTTTATCTAACGGTCAAAATCAAAGGATCAATATTGCAAGGACTTTTTTGAAAGATAGTGAAGTTTATCTATGTGATGAACCAACATCGGCTTTGGACGAAGATAATACCAATAAAATTATGGATATCTTTTTTAATGACCTAAAGGATAAGACTCTAATTGTTATTAGCCATAGTGGCATTGATTTTGAGAGATTCGATAGAGTTCTGTTTATCAAGGATGCTGAAATAGCAGGTTATGCACCGCACATGGAACTAATGGAAAAGAATAAAGACTATAGTAGAATATTTACAGAGATGTGATTCAGGTTTCTAACATGGATATAAGAGAGGTAATGTATATGAAAGCTACTAAAAAAATGATAAGGATTATTAAACAACGTCCAATATTATGGATTATTGGTATATTAGGATATCCGGTGACGACTTTAGTTGCTCGCTTGATTTATGCCTATGGATATGAAAAGTATGTTGAGAAACTTGAAGATACGAGTATTACCTTAATGAATATTGTATTACTGCTGGTCCTTATTTTTGTAAGTTTAATAATAGCCAATCTCCTTGAATACATAACTGCATTTTTGATAAAACTATTTCGTTTATCTGCAAGAGCCAACATACAGCAGGAAATCTACAGCAAGATGCAGAATGGACCAATAACAGAGACGTCCAAGTACGATAACGGGGAAGCGTTAACAAGGTATAACACAGATTCAGAACTAGCAGCAGCTATGGTGACAGATGATGTCGTACTATCAATTTATCCTATTATCGTTGGTTTAGGGTATATTACATCAATCATGCTAGTGAATATCTATATTGGTATAATGGTCTTAATTATAGGTATACTGATTATTTTCTTCAATAAATATTTTATCAAGTATCATAAAAAACTTAATCGAATGCATCTGGATGCTGAGGCCAAGTTCATGAATCTATACCAAAATACAGTAAGAGGGAAAATGAGTATACGTCTAATTAATGCTGAGAAGAAAATCAGTTCAAAATTGCAGGATAAGGCTAAGGATCTCAAATCAGTTGAAGATAAGATGGGAAAATTGGAATCTTATAAAATCATTACGTTAGATTTATTTTCCTATACATGTTCAACTCTTATGATACCTATAGCATGTCTATTTAGTGCAAGGGGATACATGACTATTCCAGAAGTGATTCTGGTTACTCAACTATGTAGAGATATTGTAGTACATATATCAGGATTTGGTAGAGCTGTATCTAATTTAAAATCTCATGAAATTTCCTTGGACCGTGTTTTGGATATTATGGATATTGATGATGAGAACAACGGAATTTCACTTTCTTATGGCGAAGAGAATGAACCTTTGCTGAAGTATGAGAATGTAAGAGTGTTGTACGGTGATAAATGTGTATTGGATAATATCTCTCTAGAATTCTCTGAAGGGGAAATAGTAATGTTCTCGGGACAAAGTGGTTGTGGTAAATCAAGTCTTATCAAGGCATTACTAGGATTCGCAGAGTATAATGGCAAAATATTATATAAAGGTATTGATATAAGAAATTTTTCTATTCAGGAATTACGGAAAGAAGTTTCATATGTACCAGAAAAGGCTGATATGTTTGAAGGTACAGTACTTGATAACATACTATATGGAGATTTCGATGCAACGAGAGAGCAAATAATGGATGCCTTGTCAAAAGCGGCTATCCATAAAGAGTTGGATATGGACTATGAAGTTGGGTCAGAAGGGATTAATCTATCAGGTGGACAAAAGCAGAGAGTTGCAATTGCAAGAAGCCTAATGAAACAAGCATCTGTAATAATTTTGGATGAACCTACTGCAGCCTTGGATAGTGAATCCGAGAAAATTATTTTGGAGACACTAAAAGAATTAAAAAATCAAGGGAAATGTATTATAGCTATTACACATAGAGAATCCACATTGGCTATTGCCGATAGAGTAATATACATGTAAGCGTAGAGGTGTGTAGAGAGAAAGAGAGGATTTTTGAATGAATAACAATTATAGTATATTATACAATGAATATTTTTGTTTAGATGAGAATGATTGTTACTATGTTGAAGATTTGGATAATAGAATCTGTGAGTTTCTAAAAGTATTCAATGCCAAAAATATAATAATACCTACTTTCATTAGAAGAGATATTTTAAAAAAGAGTGGCTATTTTGGTAAAAATAAGCATCAATTGACGGCCGTAGCGGTTGCTCATCCAGATCATTATGAACAAATTGAAGCAGAGAGTGAGATTAAAGGTGAAACGGCTCAATTAAGTGGATTATATTTAACACCTGCAGCTTGTCTTCATGTTTACCCAATGTTCGAAAATAAAGTTATTACAGAACCTATGTGTCTTACTGCAAAAGGAAAAGTTTATAGATATGAAGGTGGGGATCATGATGGATTACAGCATGTATGGGAGTTCAATGTAAGAGAGTGTATATTTATTGGAACAGAGTCATACGTTAGAGAATCCTTAAAACAATTTGAAAATTGGTTGTATCAGTATGTGTTGACAATAGATAATGATGCAACTGTGCAACCAGCCTTCGATCATTTTTTTGGTTCTCCAAACCAATTAAAAGCATGGAAAAAATTCCAGTTGAAGAATCAAATGAAACGAGAATTGATTGTTCATGTTGATGATAAAGAAATTGCTCTTGCATCATTTAATTATCATGGTACACAATTCAGTAAGGCATATAATTTCGATGATAATAATGAGATAGTATCAGGGTGTGTAGGTGTCGGGCATGAAAGATGGTTAAAATTAATCAAGTGGATGAAGGAAAAGTAATTCCAGTATAGGTCTGAGGGGGGAGAGGACATGGAAATAAAACTACCTTTAGCAATACCACCTTTGACAGGTCGTATGCATATAGCTTTTCCATTAGCAATCATGTTGACTAAGGATACCAATAAGGTATGGTTCTATAATCACTATATTCAAATGATGTGTTCAAACACTTATGACAAATATGGGTTTCTGGATTATTCATTTTATGTGGGAAGTATTTGCAACGGGTGGTGGAACAATCCATTATTGGAAGTACAATATTTTAATACTGATATAGTTTTCAAGTCGAAAAAAGATATTTTGGATTTCATTATTAGCATGTTGAAGGATAATTATTACATACTGACTCAGGATCTTGATTATTTCAGAAAGAAGTTCCTTAAGAAACCGCGGACATCTTATCATTACATTTTCGGTTGTAATACAGATGAAAATGTACTGTATACGGTGGGGCATCAAAATGGATATCACGGAGGTAATAAATTATCTTTTAAAGATTTTGTAGATGATATGAAAACATATACCAACCAACAAATTGTTCTTTTGAAAGTAAAAGAATACCCGTTGGAAATAGATTTACCTTTTATAAGAAAACAAATCCATGATTATGTTTATTCACGAAATTCATCGGAGGATTTAAAAGTTTATCAGACCACCAATACAACCTTTAGTTATGGATTAAAAACTTATGATAATATATTCAGCTATTTTAATAAGTTACTTGATGGTAAGGTTAAAAATGATATTAGAATACCTCATATATTGTGGGAACATAAAAAGTGTATGTATTTAAGGTTAAGCTATATTGATACTAATGTATTTAGTATAGATAAAGAATTGTTGGAACATTTCAAAGAGCTATCCAGAATTACTTCTCTGGCTAAGAATTATATGGTTAGATCATTAATAGATGATGATCCGAAATATATAGAAAAGCCATTCAACCAGATTAGATCTTTGAAAGAAGAAGAACATAAACTTATGATGGATTTGCTAGATATATTGCCAGGGGAAGGAGATTGATTATGAATATTGTTATTGAGGAGAATCCCGCATACGACTGTTTGGATATGTTAATAGCAGCTATAGCTAAATATGATAATAAAGAATATAGGTTAATGTTTATTGATGCATGGCGTTTTCTATATAATGATATTGAATGGGATTATCTTGGAGATAAAATGGCGCAATTTTCTCTGAAATGGGCATATTTAAAGAAATATCATGGAATGAATGTAAATGTTATTAAAAAGAATACACATACAGAAAAAGTTGAATTCATAAAGGAACAAATTAAACTTGAAAAACCTGTAATCATGAAAATTGATGTATTTTATTGTCACTGGATAATTAGAAGTTACAAAGTAAGACACTCAGATCATTATTGTATCGTAGTTGGCATAGATGACGAGAATGTCTATATAATTGATTCATATGGTATAAATAAAAAAATAACTTTGCCTTATGAAGATTTTGTTGCTGGAAGTTCAATATTTTTAATATTTGATTATATTTCTAATGTTGAAAAAGTGAATTGGAAACATCTATTAATAAAAGAATTGAAATGCATAAAAAGATATGATATGATTAATTCTATTTTGGAATTCTCTAAAGATGTACAAAAGTATTTTGACGCAAATAAAGAAATTCAAAATACTGGGAATATGAACTCTTCTACTACATTACATAAAATTGGTCAAGTATTACGAAATAGGCGGCGTTTTGCCCTTTCACTAAGCTGTTTAATGGAAAGATATGATATAGATAACTTGAATTTTATCATAGATAAATTATTATATGTTGCAAATATATGGGGTATGGTATATGGAATGATGATGAAGACTAGTCATATTGATGATCCATCATATTACATAGGTAAGATCACTAATAAAATAGAAAAAATAGCTGGAGTGGAACAAGGAATTATAGATGATCTATATCTAATAATAGATGATAAACCTATACAGCCATTTAATCCATATAAAAAATATGAAAAATGCAACATCAGCAAATATTATTATTTGAATTTAACAAATGATTTTAATAATAACGCTATTGGATATAAAGAAAATCAGAAATGTTATCCCGATTTAACAGGGGATGATAGATTCATAGTTATAAATGATGAGATAAAAAAAGGATATTTAGAAATAGATAATATGAGATTCACATTGCCTGATTATATAAATGGAACATGTGATAATATTGAATGCTATTCTCAAGTATTGGATATAGCCCAAACAGATGGAAACAGTTATGATAATATTTTTATATTAGGATGTTGTGATATTGGGAGTCATTCAGATGACATTATAATTAATTACAAGGATGGTACTAAGGAGATTAAAGAACTAAGATTATCCTCTTGGCTCAGTGAAGCACGTAGATTTAATGATATATTGGCATGGATAAGTCAAGGTGCTGTAATAAGAGGGGATATGATTAAGTGTTATGATTTTGATATTCATTTATATGCTAATTTCATTGATGTTAATCCTAATAAAATCATTGATACTATTGAATTACCTTATTGTCCAAACATACATCTCTTCGCAATTACACTAGCAAAAAAGAGTAATTAAAATGTACAAATATGACATTTAATAAATAAGCCTCTATAATATTAATTAGGTAAATAGAATATTATAGAGGTTAATATTAACTTACAAATAAAGTAGATAACTTAACTTTTCCACCTTTAATTTAATGCAAACTAATAAAGGGCTATTTTCGCAATTTTTTCTCTATCAACTCTATTTTTGCAATAAGGACAGGTATGATCTTTTGTTCCTTTATTTGAATATCTTTTAATAATGATATTATTGTCGTTAGGTTTTCCTTGCGTTTTGTCAATTTGTATTTTAAGAGAATAGTACGTATTGAATAACACATTTTTTGAACATCTAGATATTGGATATAAATTTCTTCTAATCCAATAGCAGCTTTTTTATACTTATCTAATAGAAACTGAATCCTTAGCACCATACACTTTTTATGTTCCCACAATATATGAAATGGTCTAATATCGATTACCACTAAATTATTGTACAATAATCTGAGATAAGTAATTAATTGATTATATATGTCCATTCCATAAACCAAGTTGATATTAGGGTTTCTAATTGCAGTATATCTATAGTTGGAGTTTTTACCATAAAGGTATTCGATTAATAGATTTTTAATAGATTTCAAGTCTAACTCGTATAAAAAACCATCTTTAGCTTTCATATGTAAGAATTTGATATCATGTTCTTTAGATGCTTGTTCAAATTCGGAATAACTTATTTTGCTACTACAAAAAATGCCTCTGAAATCAAAACCTAATATATCATACTCCTTCTTAATATTATCGAAACCGAAAATCAAATTTTCATGTGGGTAATGTTCCTTTTGGTATGAATAACGTTTAGGTACATAGAATTCATCTAGATGGCAGACAATATAGTTATTTTGAATTAATGAATTAGTAATGATTTGGTCTTTATTTAAATTGCAATCAATAAATGTTTGACTAGATATGGAATTCCTATTTAACCATGGTATACCAGGATATACAGAATCAACCCATGGCATTCCCGTGATAGCTGTACATATGGTAAAAAAATCAAAAAAATTAGTTTCGAGTTGAGTATTGCATACCAGTTGTATATAGTTGCAAAAAAACCAAGGCATACATTTAGCATGATTGAAAATTATTGATAATGGGAAGGCATGTACTACATAGCCAATAATTGGAGGCCTAGTAATTGGTAATTTTTTTCTATTCATATATTATAGTCTCCTTAATCAAATAAGTTGGAAATATCTCATTGAAACATTGTAATATTTGGATTGAATAAATACAAATATGGTTAATGGCGCTTATATTTGTATAATTATATCAGCTATATTTGTTGGTGTCAATTAATAAGGCACATTTCTGTATTTTATAATTTTATAGATAAAGCCACAAATAATTAACGAATATCCTTGCATTCATATGCCAAATAACTTAAAATAGGTTTATCATGTGATGTGAGGTTTTTTTATGGCTAAAAATAAAATAATTATAATAGGTGGCGGAGCTTCTGGCTTAGTAGCTGCAATAGTAGCTGCAAGAAATGGAGCAAAAGTGACTATACTAGAAAGAAAAGAAAGAATAGGTAAGAAAATTCTAGCTACTGGAAATGGAAGATGTAATTTAACGAATTTAAAGTGTGTTTCTGACGCTTTTCATGGTGGTAGTGAAGAATTTATTAATAACATTTTAAAACAATTCAATACAGAAGATACATTAGCTTTTTTTAGTGAATTAGGAATATATCCTATAGAGCTTGAAAATGGTAAGATTTATCCGAATTCATTACAAGCTGGATCAATAGTAGATGTATTACGAATGGAAATTGATAGATTAAAGATTAAATTAGAATGTAATGAAGAAGTAATGGAGATAGAGCAAAAGAACAATTTCGTTGTTCATACTAAAAATGACAACAAATATTATGGTAATAGAATAATCATATCAACAGGTGGAAAATCTTCTCCAGATTTAGGTTCTAATGGAAGTGGATTCACATTAGCAAAATCACTTGGACATAAGATCGTTAAACCAATACCTTCTTTAGTTCAAATGAAGTCAAATGCTGGTTTCCTAAAACAATTAAAAGGTGTTAAAGTTAATGGATTAGCTAAGATTATAGAGGATAATAAAATACTTCGTGAAGAATATGGAGAAATTCTTTTCACTGATTATGGTATATCTGGTCCACCTATACTTCAGTTAAGTCGGATAGCTTCTACTTTAATTCACGATAATATAAATGTGACAGTAGATATTGATTTTTTTAGAGATATGACGAATGAACAGTTAGATAAAATGTTAATGGATAGATTGACTTCTATGTCTAATAGAACTATACAAGATAATTTTATCGGATTAATAAATAAAAGATTAATCAATGTTATTATAAAAGTATCTGGTATACAATTAAATAAGAAATCAGGTGACATTACTAGAGAAGAAAGAGCTAGACTAGTTAATAGTCTAAAAAAATTCACTTTAAATATAACAGGAACAAACCAATGGAATCAGTCTCAAGTCACAGCTGGAGGGATATCTACCAGTGAAATAGATAACCATACTCTTGAATCCAAGTTAGTAGAGAATATATTTCTTGCAGGAGAGATAATTGACGTCGATGGAGATTGTGGAGGTTACAATTTACAATGGGCTTGGAGTACTGGGTTTATAGCAGGAATGAATGCTAGTAAATAGCAAATAAAATAATAATACGACTTATTGAAAGGATATATATATGTTACGTCTACAACAAATAAAATTACCACTAGATCATAAAGAGATTGATATCTACAATAAAATAAAAAAAGAATTAAGGATAGTTGATGAAACCAAGTTCTCATATAAGATAGTTAAAAAATCAATTGATGCCAGAAAAAAGAATGATATTAGAATAGTATACACTGTTGACATTAAAATAAAGAACGAAGGTAGAATACTCAAAAATAAAAAAATTCGTTCAGTAAGTCTCGTTAGCAGTAAAAAATACAAATTTCCCAATAAAAATACTGATTTGAATAATAGACCTATTATCATTGGTTCTGGACCTGCAGGATTATTTTGTGGACTTATATTAGCCGAGAATGGTTACTTACCTATTATCCTAGAGAGAGGTAAGGATATGGACAGCCGTATTAAGGATGTAGAACAATTTGTGCTAACTGCAAAATTATCTACGGAGTCCAATATACAATTTGGTGAAGGGGGAGCTGGTACATTTTCTGATGGAAAACTAAATACTCTTGTGAAAGATAAATTCCTAAGAAATAAAAAAGTACTGGAAGAATTCGTTGAATGTGGAGCACCAGAAGAGATTTTATATTATAATAAACCCCATATCGGTACAGATTATCTTAGAAAAGTTGTCAAGAACATTAGAAATAAGATAATTGAATTAGGTGGGGATGTGCGATTCAATAGCAAGGTCACTTCATTAATGGTAGATAATGATTCAATAGCAGGAGTTATCATAAATGATGATGAAAAAATATTATCAGACAAAATTATTCTTGCTATAGGACATAGTGCAAGAGATACTTTTTCTATGCTAAAAGATAATAAAATTCTTATAGAAAAGAAACCTTTCGCAATAGGGGTTAGAATCGAACATCCACAGGAATTGATTAATAAAGCACAATACGGTAATAGTTATGAAAACAAAAATCTTCCTGTTGCAGATTATAAATTAACCCATCATTGTAAAAATGGAAGAGGAGTATATTCATTTTGTATGTGCCCAGGGGGTTATGTGGTTAATGCTAGTTCAGAAGAAAATAGAGTCGTAACAAATGGTATGAGCAATTATTTACGAGATGCAGAAAATGCTAACAGTGCACTTCTTGTCAATGTAACTCCTATGGACTTTCCTGAAGATGATGTACTGGCTGGTGTAGCTTTCCAAAGAAAGTGGGAAGAGTTAGCGTTCATGGCAGCAGGAAGTAATTATAATATACCTGTACAGAAATCAATAGATTTCATAAATAATAGAATTTCTACAGAAGTTGGTAAAGTAAAACCTTCTTTACAAGATAATGCCAGTTTAGCCGATCTCAATGAGTGTTTGCCTTATTATGTATGTGATGCCATTAAAGAAGGAATAGCTGCTTTTGATAATAAAATAAAAGGTTTCGGATTAGATGATGCGATTCTATCAGGAGTTGAAACAAGATCTTCATCTCCTATCAGGATAATAAGAAACAAAGATTTTGAGAGTAATATAAAAGGATTATATCCATGTGGTGAGGGAGCAGGTTATGCAGGTGGCATTATGTCTGCTGCAATGGACGGAATAAAAGTAGCAGAGGCTGTAACCTCCAAGTAGATATAATGTTAATCTTGATAAAAATATCTTACCTTTATAAAAAGCCAATCCAGTATCAATTACTAGATTGGCTTTTGTACCATAGGTATTAATGATTATAGTTCATATATCTTGCTATATTTTTCTTCTAAATAATCAGTATAATATTTTGCATTGAGGGACTCACCTGTTGCTTTTTCAATTATCTGAGATGGTGTAAGTAACCTTCCGTATTTATGAACATTATCTCTTAACCAATTCCTTATGTTTGCTAGATTACCATTTTTTAGGTCATCATCAAAATCTATTGATTTTTTCATGGTATGTGTTAATTGTGAAGCATAAGCATTACCTAATGCATATGAAGGGAAATATCCAAAAAGTCCTTCAGACCAATGTACATCCTGTAATATACCTTCAGCATCATTTGGAGGTACAATTCCCATATATTCTTCATACTTCTTATTCCATAGTTCTGGTAAGTCTTTGACTAGAACCTTATTTTCGAATAATAATTTTTCTATTTCGTATCTTATCATGATATGTAGAGAATAAGTCAATTCATCGGAATCGGTTCTAATTAATGATTCTTCTGTTTTATTAGCTGCCAAATACATATCTTCACATGATACATCTTTCAAATTATCAGGAAATGTTTCTTTTACTATAGGATATAAGAATTCAATAAATGGTTTTGACCTTCCGATAACATTCTCAAAGAAACGTGATTGGGATTCATGTATTCCCATGGAAGTTCCAGTACCTAGAGTCGAGAAATTCAATTCTTCTCCTATGTTTTGTTCATAAATGGCGTGTCCGCCTTCATGTATTGTACTGAACAATGCTGGTAGCAAATTGTTTTCAAAATAATGTGTAGTGATTCTTACATCGTTTCTATCGAAGTTAGTAGTAAAAGGGTGTTCACTTTCTGCCATGATACCAGAATCCATATTGAACCCTAATTGCTCTAAGATACTTTTATTAAGTTCTTTTTGTTTTCCTATAGGATAATTCTTTTTGATGAAGCTATCATCAATTTCAACTTTTGATTCTTTTATCTTGGAAACTAGAGGGACAATACTATTTTTCAATTGACTAAAAAATTCATCTAAAATATCTGTAGTCAAACCTTTTTCATAATCATCTAATAAAGTATTATATGGGTGTTTCTTATATCCTCTATATTCAATAAACTTTTTATTGAATTCAATAACTTTCTCAAGATGTGGAGCAAAAGTTGAAAAATCGTTATTTAGCTTTGCATCTTCCCATGCAGCACTTGCTTTTGCTTGAACTTCTGTATAGTCAATTACAAGTTGTTGTGGTAATTTAGCTGTTCTATCATATTCATCACGGAATTCTTCTGCTTTTCTCATAGTTACATAATCAAGTTCGCTTTTATGATTTTCTAGATAAGTTAATAGTTCATTGAACTCATCGTTCACGATAGTTTTATATGCTTCTCCTGCTAGTATGGATAAAGTTTTTGCTCTGCCTTCTACGCTATTTTTTGGTGCACCTGTTGAAGCATCCCAATGTATAAGTGCTCCTGCATGATTAATTGCATGTAATTTATAGTCGATATCATTAAGTTGTTTGATTGCCTTATTAATGTCCATAAGATATCACCTCTCTTTTATATTTGGAACCTTATTTTTCCATAAATACATTATAACAATAAAATAATGATAATGGAACTTATTTTCCTTGATTATTTTACCTATGTCATGTAAAATAGAAGAAGTTTATTATTGTAATACAATAAAGTTATGATAAATTACATAAATTACTGCAGAATATAAGGTGGAATTATTAATGAATATACGCGAGAAGTTAAGAGACAAAAAGAAAATAATAGTTAAAGTTGGTTCTTCTTCATTGACATATGAGGAAACAGGTGAAATAAATTATTTTCGATTAGAGAGACTTATTAGAGAAATAACGGATCTGAAAAATATGGGTAAAGATGTTATTCTAGTAACATCAGGTGCTATTGCTGTTGGAACCAAAACCATGAATTTACCTAATAGACCCAATTGTTTAGAAGAAAAACAAGCTGTTGCAGCTGTAGGACAAGCAAATTTGATGATGATATATCAAAAGATATTTAGTGAATATAATCAACATGTAGCCCAGATACTAATTACTAAAAATTTGATTGACCAGCCAGTAAGAAGACAAAATGCACAGAATACTCTTAATACGTTATTGAAAATGGGAGCAATACCGATTGTTAATGAAAATGATACGGTTGCAACTGAAGAAATAGTGTATGGTGATAATGATACATTATCTGCAATAGTTGGTAAATTAGTTAGTGCTGATTTATTGATTTTATTATCCGATATAAATGGTCTATATGATTCGGATCCTAGAAAAAATGATGATGCTAAACTTATTCCTCATGTTACGGAGATTACAGACAACATTCAACATATGGCTGGTGGTGCTGGTACGGTTAATGGCACAGGCGGTATGGCAACTAAGATTAGTGCAGCCAAAATAGCTACTAGCAATGGGATAGATATGGTTATTGCGAATGCCAGTGTTGATAATGTTATTGAAAAAATAATTTACGGAGAAGAGATCGGTACTTTATTCATAGCAAAATAGTACTTTGAATTTTATCATTAAATTAAAAATACTAAAGGATTATAATTACTAAATACATTGATAGGTAGAGTTATTTATATTTCCTATTAAAGCTTTTCGTTTAAGAAATGAAAAGAGAAGTAATATAATCCTTTAATTTTAAATTCTTTTAATTTCAAGTTTTATAATATAAATATTATTTACTACTAATTAATTTCTAGCTGGTTTTATCTATCAAACTATTAATTGATTTAACTGCAATCTTGTTAGATATTTCTATTACAGGTATATTTTTTTCTTGTACTTGACTCATTAAGTTATCTATTATTGAACTCAATATCTTAGCATCTTTTTCACTAACTTTTTTAGCATTTTCAGATTCTTTTTTCCATTCACTTTCTAATTTTGTATAAAAACCATTAATGTCATCAAATTTCTTTAATTGAGCTAGATATTTAATTTTATATAGATAATATTTTAATTTTATAAGTCCAGCTTTTTTATCTTTTTCTTCTAGAGTCAGAACATAACTACAATATTTATAAAGGTCAGCTGCTTTATTTTGTATAGCTAAATCATTATCAGTTGTTACTAGTTCAGGATATTCTTTTAACAACTCTTCTTGCGGTAAAATGATTTCTTCTGGTTTTTCTTCTTCTTCAGATTTATTTTCTTCTCCTGCTGTACTGGATGAACCACTACCAGATGATTCACCACTACTTTCACCATCACCACTACTAGAACCACTTGATTTAGAAGTATCTTGCCCCTGTGATTCTTCTTCTCCACCTTGAGAGCCCTGTTGGGAAGACATTTGTGTGATAAGTTTGATTTGACTCTTTTCAACATCAATAGCAACTTTCTGAATCTTTTGTTTATTAGCTTCATCAGTTATGTTTTTACTTAGATCATTAATTAAGGCTTTGAAATCTACTGCATTTTCATCATTATCGGTAATATAATATATTCCAACTTCATTGGCTTTTTCATGGAAATTAATTAGTTCTTCATAACATTTTATATAATCTTTTTGTTCTAGAAGGTCAATAATTTCATCAGTAATATTTACTAATTGGTATTTTAATGATTTATTTACAAGAGTAGAATTTGTTTCGTTTTCTTTTTGTTCACTATTTGAACAACCAGTAATGACCATTATTAATAATATAAATGGTATAATAATTTTTCTATTCATCTTATTCACTCCAAGTTTATATAATATTGTTGGACTATAGTTATTATTTGATATTAGCTGTGAAAAAATACAATTATAATATAAAAAAAAATAAAATAAGGGGCATCATAATAATATTTTATAAGAAAAGCTTGATTAGTTACGTATTTGAGATTAGAATAGACATAATAAATATATAACTGCAATGAATGATTAGTAGTAAATGACAGGAGGAAAATATGGAAAAGAAAAAAATAGACCGTATTAATGAGTTATATAAAAAAAACAAAATCGAAGGGCTTACTGATGAAGAAAAAATCGAACAATCACTCCTTAGAGAAGAATATCTAGAATCTGTAAGAAAAAATTTTAAAAGCACAATGAATACCATTAAATTAAAAGATGAAAAAGGCAATATAACTCCGTTAAAGCCTAAACATAAAAATGACTAAAAAAGAAATAAGGGAATGCTATCTAGATAGACGTAAAAAAATGTCTAAGGATGATGTGATTAATAGAAGTATGGTTATATATAATAAAATAATAACCAGTGAGTTATATAAAGAATGTAATGAATTGTTTATATACGTAAGTAATTTTAATGAAGTTGATACTATTAAGATTATTGAAAAAGCATGGGAAGATAATAAAACAGTAGCTGTCCCTAAGGTAGAAAAAAAGGGAATCATTAAATTCTATTATATTAATTCTACAAAAGATTTAAGAAAAGGTAAATTCAATATATTGGAACCTAGTACTTTAATAGAAGCAGTACCATCAAATAAAACTCTTTTTATAATGCCTGGAGTGGTATTCGATAAAACTAAAAATAGAATTGGTTTTGGCGGCGGTTATTATGATAGATATTTGTTTAAATATAGAGAAGTTTTTATAAATATTGCTATATGTTATGACTACCAGTTACTGGATATGATTCCATCTGATGTTTATGATGTTAAACCAGATTATATTTTTACAGAGTTACAAGTTATTTAATAGATTCCTTTACTATTTAACAGTAAAATAAATTAACAGAGGTGAATTGACATGAATGAATTAAACATAAAAGGTCAAAAAGCAAAAAAATCTAGTTTTACACTGGCACAATTATCTTCAAATGATAAAAACAAAGGGTTGAAAGCAGTTGCTGATGCCATATTATTAAACGAAAAGGATATAATTGAAGCTAATAAAATTGATGTGTCAAATGCAGAAAAAAATGGTGTGAAAGGTTCTTTGGTTGATAGATTGACTCTTGATTCTAATCGTATAAAATCTATGGCTGAAGGTATTATGAAGATTATTCAACTAGATGATCCTATTGGTGAAGTAATGTGGATGAAAAAAAGACCTAACGGTCTTGAAATAGGGAAAAAGATTGTACCACTTGGTGTTATAGGAATTATATATGAAGCAAGACCTAACGTTACCGTAGATGCTTTCGCATTATGTTTTAAAACTGGTAATGCTGTAATTCTTAGAGGAGGTAAAGAAGCTATAAATTCTAACCTCAAAATCATAGAAATCATTAAAAATGCTTTAATTAGTGTTAACATGCCTAGTGATGCTGTGTCACTCATTGAAGATACTAGTAGAGAATCAGCAACAAAAATGATGAAACTTAATGAATATCTGGATGTATTGATTCCAAGAGGAGGAGCTGGACTTATTCAAGCTGTTGTAAATAATTCGACAGTTCCTGTAATTGAAACTGGAGTAGGTAATTGCCATTTATATGTAGACGAATATGCTGATTTGGAGATGGCAGTGAATATTTTGGTTAATGCTAAGACTCAGAGACCTGGAGTATGTAATGCATGTGAAAGTATTGTAGTCCATACGGACATAGCAGCGAAATTTTTACCTACAGCATGTAAAAAACTTAGAGAACATAATGTGGCTATTGTAGGAGATCCTATAGCGAAATCAATTGTACAAGACATTGAACCTGCTTCTGAAGAAGATTATGGAAAAGAATACTTAGACTATAAGATATCAATTAAAGTTGTTAACAATATAGATGAAGCGATTGAACATATTAATAAATATAATACTAAACATTCTGAATCAATTATTACTGAAAATTATTCTAATGCAAGAAGATTTTTGAATGAGATTGATGCAGCAGCTGTTTATGTTAATGCTTCTACTAGGTTCACAGATGGTTTTGAATTCGGTTTTGGAGCTGAGATTGGTATCAGCACCCAAAAACTTCATGCTAGAGGTCCTATGGGGTTAAAAGAATTGACAACATCAAAATATGTGATTTATGGAAATGGACAAATAAGAGAATAATATATCTGTTATATAAATAATATAAAAATAAAATTTATATAGACAAAGATTATTATAATAAGTAATTTATTTAAAGCTAAAGTTGTCATATATTTGACAACTTTAGCTTTATGTGAAATTTATTGGTCATCATCTATAGAATCGTCTTCTTCTTCTTCAATAAGCTGCATAAATGTTTTGGATACTATATCAAATTCATCATCATCTTCAATATTATCAAGTTCGATATCATCATCACTGGATGCTATATATTTATAAAGAAGAACGTCATCCTCATCCTCTGGAAGTAAAGCAATATACTCATTATTGTTTGCTTCGAATACCCCCAAAACTAAGCATTCAAGAGTTTCGTCATTGTCAAGAGTCAATGTTATAGTCTCATGATCATGTTCATGCTCGTGATTGCAACAATTTTCCTCATGGTCATGACAATGGCAATCCTCATGCTTTGAATTGTGTTCATTATTGCAATTACAGTTGTTATTATTTTCTTTACTCATTATAATTCTCCTGTCCATATAATTATAATTAATTATATTTAATATTTTAACTTTTTATGAACTTAATATAATTGATATATGAATAAGTTCAATATTAGTTTGTTAAGTAAGATTAATATTATTGAAAATCTACCTAATCATTATATTATATATATTAGCATATTGAAAGGGAAAAATTAATAGATATCTATGTTTTTCACTCTAATACCATATCTGGATATGATTAATAATCATTATAATAATATTATTATTTGTATTTTCCCCATTTTTCCCAAATAATATCCTAATATATATATCATATAATTGATTTACGCTATATACAAAAAAGACAAATATATATATAATAAAAAATATATTGCGATAAAAATCTAAATAAAATGATGAATTCTATCATGAATTTATACATATATAATTTTTAGTTAGGATAGGAGGAGCAAAATGAATAACAAGTGGTTACAATGGGCTAAACAATTACAATCGATAGCTCAGTCAGGATTAGC
The DNA here is from genome assembly GCF_027923465.1 of Vallitalea longa. Lineage (NCBI taxonomy): Bacteria > Bacillati > Bacillota > Clostridia > Lachnospirales > Vallitaleaceae > Vallitalea > Vallitalea longa. Next base: position 81,167 of record NZ_BRLB01000007.1, on the reverse strand, counting down.
ATTTTCCAAAAATGAATTTGATATTGAAAGATTTGAAAAAATAAGGAACATCAGTATAGAAATAATGAGTGAATATACAGAGTTAAGTAATGACAAGATTAGAACATTATTTGCTAACGAATCAGGATACCAAACTCCTAAAATAGACGTTAGAGCTGCTATATTCAAGAATGGCAAGATACTGTTAGTTAATGAAAAGAAAGATAAAAGATGGTCAATGCCAGGAGGATATGCTGATATAGATTTAAGTATATCCGAAAATGCGAAAAAGGAATCTATGGAAGAAGCTGGAGCTAATGTAGATCCAAAACGTATTATAGCTGTTCTTGATAGAAATAAATATATCAAAGATGATTATCCATATGCCATATATAAGATATTTGTTGAATGTGATTATATAGATGGTAGGTATACTGACAATTTAGAGACATCAAATGCAAAGTTTTTTGAATATGAAAATCTACCTGAACTGTCTGTAGGTAGAAATACTAAAGATCAGATTAAAATGTGCTTTGAAGCAAGAGAAACAGATATACTTGAACCAATATTTGATTAGGTTACTATAAGAATATGAACTATGGAGGTATACAATGAGTGATTACATACATGAATTAAGAAAAGAGGTTGGTAATAGACCTATAATACTCAGTACATCAGGTGCTGTCTTAATTGATAATAATAATAGGTTCCTGATGCAACATAGGACTGATAATGATACTTGGGGACTACCTGGTGGTGTTATAGAATTAGGAGAAACAGTAGAAGAAGCTGCAAGAAGAGAAGTATTCGAAGAAACTGGATTGACAGCTTATGATCTTAAGCTATTTAATATTTATTCCGGTGAAGATCAACATTACACTTATCCCAATGGAGATGAGGTATATTATATTTGCATAACTTATTATACTAGAACATACGAAGGCAAAATAAAAATAGATGGAATAGAAAGTAAAGACATTAGATTTTTTGATGTTAACAATTTGCCTAAAAATATAAGTAAGCCTGTTAAATGTATTGTAAATGACATAGTTAATAAGATTACTAATGAATCAGTCTAAAAAGTGTGGAATATTAATTATATTCCACACATCCATTACAAGAAATATCTTCTAAAACAATATTATTACTATGAATTAATTTTACTTTGATTTTTGCAGACATACTTTCGATGATTTTCCTATTCATATCTCCATTTTTAGGTGCTGTGAGTATATTGTTATTACTACAAAAGGTATTTATCTGCAATGTGTAATTACCTTGAGTAATCTCTACATGTAGCTTATTTCTCGAACACAGCAATTTCTTTATTCTAGCATTTAGATAGGTTGCGAATCTATATTCTTTACCATTAACATATACTACACATATTAATCCTGTAAAAGTCCGTTTGACAAAAGGTATAGATGCTATGGAACACATTAAACTTGTATTGCTGTTTGCAAATGTATTTGAATGTATCCACACCCACTGTTTTGGAAAAGATGTACCGAAATCTTTTTCTAGATATCCGGTACCATTATTAAAATTGATAACCTTGCCGTTAACATTCAGATAACCTTTCAGAGAATGAGATAAACTAATCAAGCTGTGAAAGCATTCCATAAACGGAATATATCGATAATATCCCATAATTGTAGGTAACTTTACATTTCTTTTTATATCTGTAAATTCGCCAAGAATAATTTTACCTTTAATATTATAATGGATATGTTCAATATTAACTATTATTCGGGATTGTGAAAAAATACAGTTACCAATATTAATAACAAAGGGTTTATCAGAGTATGAAAATGATTTTATCGGATATGGAATGTATATTGGGAAATTATTCGAATTGTCAATGAACTGAATGAATGCATGACGTTTATAATGGTTATTACTAGTTGAAAACCCTGGGATAAATGAACAAGAATAATTATTGTCAGCATCTACACATTTGTAATACCAACCTTCAAAATAATGCCTTTTATTTATATTACCTTGTACACAAATGGGATTATAAAGTTTATACAGTTTATTCTTCTTCATAATCATCAACATCCAATTCAATTCTTTTTAGATTTTCATTAGCCGGACCATCTATAAATGTTCCATCATAATTAAAACGTGAACCATGACATGGGCAATCCCATGTTTTTTCAGCATCATTAAATTGTAATTTGCATTTCATATGTGGACAAGTAGTGTCTACTAAATATAATTTATTATTCTCATCACGATAAGCACCAATGGTTCTATTGTTAACTTTAATAACTATACCTTCAGTTGGTTTTATCCTGTCAATTTCTTCAGAAGTTACTTTATATCTACTAGTTATGAATTCACTGCCAGAATTTACTGAGTCAGTAAACATATTTTTAATACTGTCCATTGTAAAAGTACGTGAAGGATTAAAAATATCTTGCCAAGGGTTAGTACCTTCTACTATTAAATCCTTTATGATCATAGCTGCTACTGTACCATTGGTCATCCCCCATTTACCATATCCTGTTGCTACATAAATATTATTATAATCTTCATTCAATAAACCAATATAAGGAATTTTGTCTATGGTGATATAATCTTGGGCAGACCATTTACATTGCATAGTTACATCACAGTATAATTCATTAGCATAATCCATGAGGATCTTATAATTATTATTTTCATCTTCATTTTCACTCTGACCGGTTTTATGAGTTTGACCACCTATTAGTAATAATCTATCATTGGCATCTTCTGTATATCTAAAAGAACGAGTATTTCTATCACAGCTTATATACATTCCTTTTTTTAACTTGGATTTGCCATCAATACCTATAACATATGAAGTATAAGGTGACATTCTAGCAAAATATAAATGACCTTTTGAGAAAAAAGGATAGTGAGTGGCTATAATTATGTTATTAGCAGTAATCGTATTAGAATCAGTAGTTACAATACTCTTTTTGGGGTCAATATCTATAGCTTGTGTATTTTCATATATCTTACCCCCGTTTTTCACAAAAAGACGTGCTAATTCTAAGATGTATTTTCTTGGATGAAATTGAGCCTGTTCCAAAAAACGTATTCCTCCGTCAATACCAAAAGGAAGGTCAGTAGAGTCAACAAATTCCGCAGGCAAACCTAGGCTTAGTGCCGCCACTAGTTCTTTGTTGATTAAAATATTGTTATATTCATCTGTAGTATAGACGTAAGATGGTTCTATATTAAGATCACAGTCAATATTATATTTACCTACCAAATCAATAATGAACCTTATTGCTTGTTGATTAGCATCAGCATATTGTTTCGCTAATTTTTCACCAAAATTGTCTATAAGATATGAGTAAATTAGATTATGTTGGGAAGTTATTTTACCAGTTGTATGTCCAGTAGTTCCTAGACATATTTTTTCTTTTTCTATTATAATCGTTTTGAGACCTTGTTGTTGCAAAAGAAAAGCAGTAGTAATTCCTGTAATACCGCCTCCAATGACAACACAGTCTACAGAAACATCTTCTACTAGTTCATCATAATTCGTAGTAGGTGTTGATTTAATCCAATATGAGTCATATTCATACAAGTGTAATCCCTCCTAGAATGTATTAAAATATATTATAGTTATTACCAAATTGAATATCAGTTAGTCAAAGTTCATTAAGTAAAAAATATTTAATTGAATGTTTTAGTAAAACTTGTAATGAATGGCAAAATCAAGTATAATAGGAACAAACGTTCCTAACACAATATTGTAAAAGTAGGTGGTAAATTGATTTCGTACATAAAAGGAACTCTAGAATATATTGGTGATGATTTTATAATTATTGAGGCTCAAAATATAGGCTATGAGATAAAAATATCTATATCAGCAATGCAGAATTTACCTAGTATTGGTGAAAGTGTTAAAATGCATACTTATTTATACGTTCGTGAAGATGCTATGTTATTATATGGATTTCTGACAAGAGATGATCTAGAAGTATTCAAGAAGTTAATAACAGTTAATGGTATAGGACCGAAAGGGGCTCTGGGTGTATTATCTACTATTACTCCTGATGAATTGAGATTTGCTGTTATTGCTGATGATGTAAAAACTATATCTAAAGCACCTGGTATAGGCAAGAAAACAGCTCAAAAATTAATATTGGAGCTAAAGGATAAATTGAAACTGAAAGATTACATGGATAATGTAAGTTCAGAAGTTGATAATAGTCAAGTCACATTATCATCTACTGTTAAAAATGATGCAATTGCGGCATTAGTTGCTCTTGGATATACAAGTACTGAAGCAGTGAAAGCTGTAAGAACAGTTAATATAACAGAGACAACAACTGTAGAAGAAATTATTAAAGGTGCATTAGGAAAATTAGCAAACTTTTAATGGCCGTCAAAGGAGTCAATTGATAATGGATAAAAGAATAATAACAACGGAACTAATTGATGAAGATCTTAAGATAGAACAGAATCTGAGACCTAAATTACTATCAGATTATATAGGACAAGCGAAAGCAAAAGAAAATATGAAAGTATTTATAGAGGCAGCTAAGCTTAGAGAGGAACCATTAGATCATGTATTACTATATGGTCCTCCAGGATTAGGAAAAACCACTTTATCATGCATCATAGCAAATGAAATGGGAGTCAATCTGAAAATAACTTCTGGTCCGGCTATAGAGAAACCAGGAGATATGGCAGCGATACTCAATAATCTGCAAGAGGGAGATATACTATTTATTGATGAAATACATAGACTCAATAGACAGGTAGAGGAAGTTATGTATCCTGCCATGGAAGATTTCGTTATTGACATAGTCATTGGAAAAGGTCCATCAGCAAGATCTATAAGGCTTGACCTTCCTAAATTTACATTAGTTGGTGCAACAACTCGTATAGGACTTTTAACATCTCCTTTAAGAGACAGGTTTGGTGTAATTAATAAATTGGAATTCTATACTCTAGATGAACTGACTCATATCGTAAAAAGGTCAGCAGAAGTACTTGATATTGAAATAGATGAGAAAGGTGCTGTAGAAATTGCAAGAAGATCAAGGGGAACACCAAGACTTGCAAACAGGTTGCTAAAACGTGTAAGGGATTTTGCTCAAGTTAAGTATGAGGGAGATATTACAAAAGAAGTAGCTGATTATGCACTTGATCTATTAGATGTTGATAAAAGCGGTTTAGATAAGAATGATAGAAAAATGTTACTTGCTATGATAGAAAAATATAATGGAGGACCTGTAGGTCTAGATACTCTTGCAGCAACTATCGGAGAAGAATCAGGAACAGTTGAAGATGTTTATGAACCATATTTAATTCAGTTAGGTTATATTAACAGAACACCAAGAGGAAGGGTAGTTACACCTTTATGTTATAAACATTTTGGAATTATTTTTGATAATAATGATAATACTTAACAAATTATTGACAATTATTTCCAATTGATATAAACTGTAGTTATAAGTAGTACAGGCTATAAATTTATATATAAATAACAGGGGGGCATTATGGATAGAGAATTACAATTATTAAGTGAAATTAGTAATAATGAACATGTGACCCAAAGACAACTAGCTAAAGAATTAGGTCTATCTCTTGGTTTGATAAATAGCATAGTACAAGACATGATTAATAAAGGATATATCAATGTAAGACAAATCAACTCTAGGTCTTTGAAATACATTATTACTCCTTTAGGTAAAAAAGAAAAAGACTTAAAAACATATGATGAAGTAGTAGTGAGTTATAAAATGATAAGTAGAGTTAGACAAATGACAAAAAAAATCATTGAAGAACAGATTGATAAAGGATACTTTGATTTTTATCTATTCGGTCAACATGATGAAGTGTATAAAATAGTGAAAATGAGTGTCATTGAGGCAAAAAGACTTTATGGCATAAAATATTTTGAAGTTGATACATTGAATGAGGTTAATAATGCCGAAGGAATAATTATAACTTGGAATAATGCTGAAGGAGTGACAATGGATAATAATAAGGTGCTTAATGTATTAAGTAATGTAGTTTAATTATAGTTAATACGTGTTAAAGTAGATTTATTATGTTATAATAAAACTTAAAGATATATGTTTAGGAACAATAATTCTTAATTGTCAATTATTGTTTCTTTGTGCTATAATAACATTAAATATAATTAATAGTTAAACCATTGAAGCTGTACTAAATGTTGTAATAGATATTTATAGTTTATTGGTTATGCTAATAGTAAAACAAGCTTTAATATGCTAGTAAAGGGGGTCTAGTATGTCACCGAAGAATAATACAAAAGTCATAATTGGAGGTAATGTCTATACATTATCAGGAAATGAAAGTGAAGAATATATTCAAAGAGTGGCTCTTTATATCAATAATAAACTAGATGAACTAAAGGCTTCGGAAAACGGACAATTTCTTAATACTAGATTGATGTCTATATTATTAGCAATCAATATTGCTGATGATTACTTTAAGGCAAAAGAAGATACTAATGATATAAATAAATCATTTAAATTAAAAGATGAACTAATCCAACAAAAAGAACTTGAAATTGAAGAACTTAATAAAACAATACATAAATTAGAAAAAGAAAAAGCTGAATTAATTGAACGTGCAGATAAATTTCAAGAAGACATGGAAAATTACAAGGCTGAACTAGATGAATATATAGAAACATTTGATTTAGAAAACGAGTAGTAATATAATGTATATTACTACTTTTGTTTTTAGAAAGGTGTTAAATTATGAATAAGAAACCAGAATTATTATCTCCAGCAGGTTCATTTGAAAGTATGGTTGCTGCAATAAATGCTGGATGTGATGCAGTATATGTTGGTGGTAAACAATTTAGTGCTAGAGCTTATGCCTCTAACTTTGACACAGAAGAACTAATTGAAGCCATTAATTATTGCCACCTAAGAGGTGTAAAGATATATATAACTGTTAATACTCTATTTAAAGATAAAGAGATAGATAAGCTTCTTGAATACATAAATATTATTTATGGAGCGGGAGTCGATGCAATAATTGTTCAAGATTATGGTATCAGCAAACTTATAAAAGAAACATTTAATGATCTTGAAATACATGCAAGTACCCAAATGACAATCCATAATCTAAACGGAGTTAAATATCTTACAGAATTAGGATTTAAACGTGTAGTGCTTAGTAGAGAACTAAGTCTAGATGAAATAGAATACATTACCAATAATATAGATACAGAAATAGAATGTTTCGTTCACGGAGCATTATGTTATTCATATTCAGGTCAATGTCTAATGAGTTCCATATTAGGAGGTAGAAGTGGCAATAGAGGTAGGTGTGCAGGAACATGCAGGTTACCGTATTCATTGTATGAAGAGAAAAACAGATTGAATCTCTCCAATGGGAAATACTTGTTAAGTCCAAAAGATATATGTACTATTAGATTATTACCTGATTTGATGAAAGCAGGGATAACTTCATTTAAGATCGAGGGCAGAATGAAAAGTCCGGAATATGTTGCTTCTGTTACATCGATATATAGAAAGTATATAGATAGATACTTATGTAATAAAGAAAAATACAAGGTAGATAAAGAAGACGAAAAAAAACTTCTTGAAATATACAATAGAGGTGGATTTTCTGAAGGTTACTATAAGAGTAGATTGAATATGATGTCAATGATAAAGCCTAATAATCAAGGTGTATATATTGGGGAAATTATTAATGTCAATAAGAAGAATAAGACTATTAAGATAAAGTTGAATAATATGGTTAACAAAGGTGACAAATTAGAAATATGGACAAGTAATGAGCAATTCCATTGTGTTTCCATAAAAAACGATTCAAATGAAAAAGTTATTACATTAAGAGATTATAATAGTAATATTATGGTTGGTAACTCAGTCTATAGAATAAAAAATAAAAAGGCTTATAATGAAATAAATGATAATACTATAAAGATAAATAAGAAATTAAAAGTCAAGGCTACTATTAAAGCTAGAATAAATACTCCTATTTCTTTGGAACTAACATATAACGATTATTATGTTAAAGAAACAGGGTGTGTAATTGAAAGAGCCAAAAATCAGTCTGTATCCATTGATAGGATAATAAAACAACTAAAAAAAACAGGTGAGTATCCTTTTGAATTTGATTTTACTTACATTGATATTGATGATGATATATTCATTCCAATTAGCGAGATAAACAAAATAAGGAGAAATGCCATTGAAAAATTAACAAATAGCATTCTTATGAAATATTCAAAAAAATTAATTGAAATAAATAGGCATAAGATTATTGAACCAAACAAGCTAACTAATGAAGCTAATGTAAATATACTAATTAGAAATTTGGATCAACTAGAAGTAATAAAATATTTTAATGTAAAGAATGTGTATGTGGAAAGTGAATTAGTAGAGTTAGAAGATATCAAGAAAATGATTGATCTGTGTAAAAAACACTATACTAGTATATTTATAGCTTTACCAAGAATATTTGATTATGATATTCAAAAAAAATATTTACCTAAATTAGATAAGATTAAGAAATTAGATATAGATGGTTATTTGATTAGAACTTATGGTGAAATGTATTTACTTCAAGATACTGAGAGAAAAATTGTCATTGATTACAACATGAATATAATAAATAATGAGACTATAGATGCATGGAGGGAAAAAGCTTCAATAATAACGTTATCCCCAGAATTGCATTATAAAGATATCAGTGGATTGGAAACAAATGATACCGAAATCATGATTTATGGATATCTCCCTTTAATGGTATCAAAACAGTGTGTAGTAAATAATAGTAGCAATAACAAAAATTTATGTTATAATAATAAAAAATATTATTTGAAAGATAGATATGGTAAGAAATTTTTCATTGACAGAAGATGTACTGATTGTATTAATGTCATTTATAATTCAAGCCCATTAATATTGTTAGATCAATTAAATAAAGTTAATAATCTAGGTATCAGTAATTTAAGGCTAGAGTTTACCAATGAAAATAAAGATTATGTTTATAAAATCATAAAATTATTATATAGCATTCTATATAATGTTAACGAATATGATACGAAAGATATAATAGGTATACTGGATATTGATGAATTCAATAGAGGTCACTTTTTAAGAGGTATAGAGTAGGTGGAAACATATGTTAGATGTGGTTATTAATATTTCAAGATTTATTTTTATATTGTTAGCAATATATTTTACTTATCTATGTTACAAAATATATAGAAGTAAATACAATAAATCTGATAGAAGTAAAAAAACTAATAAACAATCGTTTACAAAAGAATATTATTTAAAAAATCAAAGGATTACTTTATTGGTTTCACATTTTCTAGGGTTTATGCTATTAATAGGTGCATCTGAAAACAATAAATTAGATTTATTAATTCTATATGTGGAACAAGTCATATTTTTTATGATATTATGGTTCATTTTGAAAAAATTATATAATAACAATTATTTATTATGGAATACCTCATTATATTTACTATCTATTTCATTTATTATTTTGGCACGTATAGATTATAATGTAGGATATAGACAATTTAAGATAGCTGTACTGGGTTACTTGGTGGCCATCATAGTGCCAATATTTATTGATAGGTTAACCTTTATCGATAAGTTGGAATGGGTATATATTGGGATATCTATTGTACTTCTTGTTACTGTTACTTTTGTAGGTACTGAAAAACACGGTGCAACTAACTGGATATTAATTGGCAAATTAAGTATTCAGCCATCTGAGATAATTAAAATATTATTTATATTGTTTTTAGCTGCATATATGAGAAAAAGAGATAAAATCATACATGTGGTAATAGCAGCGATTCCATCATTAATACTTATAGTATTGCTGGTTTACCAAAAAGATCTAGGAACTGCATTAATATTTTTTATAATATTCATTTCTGTAATATATATTTCCACTAATAAGCCTTTTTATTTCTTAGGAGGTCTATCAGGAGGTATTTTGGGAGCTTTTGTTGCTTATAGATTCTATTCTCATGTTAGAGATAGAGTAGAAGCATGGATCAATCCATGGATGGATATTGATAGAAAAGGATATCAAATAGCACAATCACTTTTTGCAATAGGTGCAGGGGGATGGTTGGGCAAAGGATTAACAAAAGGAATGCCAAAAATAATACCTGCTGTTGAAACAGATATTATTTTTGCAGCGATATCTGAAGAATTTGGTAATATATTTTCTATATTATTAATTGCTATTATGGCTTTGTTTTTCTTATGTGGTATCAAGATAGCTAAAAATGCAAAAGACAATTTTTATATGTTATTAGCAAGTGGAATCAGTTGTACCTTTGCATTTCAGATGTTTTTAATACTTGCAGGTGTTACGAAACTTATTCCTCTTACAGGTGTTACGTTACCTTTCGTAAGTTCTGGTGGTACATCTTTAACAATGTCTATTGTAATGTTAGGTATTTTAGAGGGGATACACATAAAGAATCAAAAGGGTGAAGTGAATGGGAAGAAAAAAACAAGAAAACAGAAAAGATAATAAAAGTTTGAATAATATTTCATATATTTTTATAGGACTTTTTATAATATTGATTTTCAATATATTTAAATTTGTGATGTTCGATAGTGATAACATTGCCATCAATTCCTATAATCCTCGTATTGAAGAATTAGAAAAAAATATTATAAGAGGTAAAATATTAGACGCTAATGGTAATGTATTAGCTGAAACTATGGTAGATAAGGACAAACCCTATAGGATTTATCCTTATGAAAATATTTTTTGCCATGTAATAGGTTATTCTAATCTGGACAAAAGTGGGATTGAAGCTTTGGTCAATTACGATTTATTAAAATCCAATGTCAACATTATAGAAAAAACAGTGCAGTCAATCTCCAAGCAAAAAAGTGTTGGAGATAATGTTATAACTACACTTGATGCAGATTTGCAAAAAAAAGCTTATGAATTATTAGGTAATAGAAAAGGTGCAGTTGTAGCTGTAGAACCTTCTACAGGGAAGATATTATGTATGGTTTCAAAACCAGATTATAATCCTAATTATATTGAAAGTAACTATAATGACTTAAGAAATGATGATGCGAATTCACCTCTTATCAATAGAGCAGTAATGGGACTATATCCTCCTGGTTCAACTTTTAAAATTGTAACTGCATTAGCATATATTAGAGAGAACCCCAATTGGAAAGATTTTAATTATATCTGTAAGGGTAAAGATTATTTTGGACAGAACACTATACATTGCTATTCCAATACTTGGCATGGTGAAGAAAACCTAGAAGATGCTTTTAAAATGTCGTGTAATACTGCATTTGCCAATATTGGAACAAGTTTGGATTTAGTGAAGTACAGGGATGTAGCAAATGGATTACTTTTCAATAGTCAGATTCCATATCGTGGATGTAAAAAAAGTAGTTTTGGTTTGGATAGCCAATCTTCCATTGAAAAGGTAGCTGAGACGGCTATTGGACAAGGAGAGACATTAATTACGCCTTTCCATAATGCTTTAATAACTTCAGCTGTTGCTAATGGAGGTATATTAATGAAACCTTATATAATTGATCATATTGAAAACTCAAAAGGTAAAATTATAACTAAGAATTTACCTGAGTTCTATACAGAATTTATGAGTGTAGATGAAGCAGATACGATAAAAGAATTTATGGAAAAAGTAGTAAGTGAAGGTACTGGTAAGACTTCAGCTGTACAAGGTATTCAAGTAGCAGGTAAAACTGGTTCTGCTGAAAATGAAGGTGAATATCCTCATGCATGGTATGTAGGATTCGCTCCATCAGATAATCCTCAGATCGCTGTTTCAGTAATAGTTGAGAATTCAGGTACTAGTACAAGATATGCAGCTCCCATAGCAAGGCAATTATTTGAACTATATATTAATAAGCACAAAATGGAGTAAGTTAAAAATATACAGTTGAAAAAAGTTAGAAAAAATTGTATACTTTTTAAGACGAGACATTTAATTAAAAAAAATGTTTAGACGAATTACCCAAAGCTAGGAGGCATTTTTATGATTGAAGCAGTTAGTTGTGGCGGAGTGGTAATTCATAAAGGAAAGATATTATTACTTTATCAACATAAATACGAAGGCTGGGTGTTACCAAAAGGTACTGTTGAAGATCAAGAAGAATATAATGATACAGCTATAAGAGAAGTACGTGAAGAAGCTGGAGTTAAAGCAAATATAATTAAATATGTTGGAAAGAGTCAATATTCCTTTATGATTGCCAATGATACTGTTGTTAAAGACGTACACTGGTATCTAATGAAGGCCTATAGCTATTATAGCAGACCACAGAGAGAAGAATTTTTTACGGATTCTGGGTACTACAAGTATCATGAAGCTTACCATCTACTAAAATTCAGCAACGAAAAACAGATTATCGAACAAGCATATAATGATTATCTAGACTTAAAGAAATGCAATATGTGGGGAAACAAAAAATATATCTAGATAAGAGTACATGTTAAACATAATTAACCTACTTTATATTTAAAGTAGGTTTTGTTATGTTTTTTTATTGATAAAATTAATATTCATAATTATTCTAAATCCTTCCAAAGAAAATCTTAAGAATTTCTTCATAAAGTATTTATAAAGAACATTCCAATATTTGATATATTTATATATAAGATCAAGTGGGATTTATCGACAATATTGTATATATATAATAATGCTCTACTAATTAACTAGAAAAGAGGTCAAAATAATGGAAAAGAAGAAAATAGCAATTTTATTTGGAGGATATTCATCAGAATATAATGTATCATTACAATCGGCTAATGCCATAATTAAAAATTTGAATAGCGAGTTATATGAAAAAATTCTTATAGGTATTACTAGTAACGGTTTATGGTATAGATTTTATGGAAACATTGATGAGATTGAAAATGATACGTGGCATATTAATAAAAATGAATGTGTACCCGTTGTAATATCACCTAATAGAGATTTTGGTGGAATAATAGAATTTACGGATAACAAAAATAGATTTACTGAAATTGATGCAGCTTTTCCCGTATTACATGGTAAAAACGGTGAGGACGGTACAGTACAAGGAATGATAGAGTTGGCAGGTATTCCACTTATTGGATGTGATACATTGAGTTCTTCTTTATGTATGGATAAGAATAGAGCTCACAAGTTGGTTAAGCAAGCAGGTATAGATATACCTGATTCAGTAATATTCAATAAGGATGACAATGTAGAATATATATCCTCGGAAATCAAACATTTGAAGTATCCTTTTTTTGTAAAACCATTAAAAGCAGGTTCTTCATTGGGTATTACCAAAGTAAATAAAAAAGAAGAGTTATCAGAAGCAATAGATCTAGCATTTTCTTTTGATGATGAATTGATTATTGAAGAAAATATAGATGGATTTGAAGTGGGATGTGCCATATTAGGTAATGAACAATTAATAATCGGCGAAGTTGATGAAATAGAATTGAGCGACGGTTTCTTTGATAACATTGAAAAATATACACTCAAGAGTTCAAAAATTCATATGCCAGTAAGAATAGGTACGACTGAAAGTGATAAAATAAAAAAAACAGCAGCCAAAATATATAAAACTCTAGGCTGCAAAGGATTTGCAAGAGTAGATATGTTCTATGATAACGGAAGAATAATATTTAATGAAGTGAATACAATACCTGGATTTACAGCACACAGCCGTTATCCAAATATGATGAAAGGAATTGGACTGTCATTTAGTGATATTTTAGACAAGCTCATTGAAATAGGTATAGAATAATGGAATCAATCAAATTATACGCAGAAGACATTCATACTGGTAGTTTAGTTCTCGTTAACAAATCATACCCTGTAGTTGATAGCGATAAAAATAAACTTCAACTTGCACCAATGAACGAAAGACATCAAAAGATTCTACTTGAGATTAGAACAGCTAATGTATTGAATTATATGATGAAAGACATAAGATGTGAGGCTGAGATAGTTCCTGTAAGTGGTTATCGTTCATTAAATGAACAAAAGAATATTTACAAGGATTCTATATTGGAAAATGGTATAAAATTTACAAAGGATTTCGTTGCCATTCCGGGTCATAGCGAACATCAAACAGGTCTAGCTATAGATTTAGCTAGAAAACAAGAAAATATAGATTTTATTTGTCCTGACTTTCCATATGAGGGAATATGCGATTATTTTCGTAAAAAAGCACCTCACTATGGTTTTATACAACGTTACAAAAAAGATAAAGAATCAATTACAGGTATTGCTCATGAACCATGGCATTTCCGTTATGTAGGTTATCCTCATTCACAGATAATGAATAATCTAGATTTGTCACTTGAAGAGTATATTGAAACTATAAAAGAATATCCTTATGATGAAAGATATTTTAGTTATGAACATAATGGGAAAATTATGAAAGTATCTTATGTAGACATTTTATCCTATGGATATAAATCTATTGAATTACCAGAAAAAATATCTTATATGATTTCTGGTAATAATGTAGACGGGTTCATTATTACCACTTGGAGGGAGGACCAATGAATAAAAAGGAATATGCAGGGATAGATTATTTTAGAATCATAGCTGTGTTATTAGTTATTGCCATTCATACATCACCTTTATTGAGTATTAGTCGTATTGGCAATTTTATATTAACGAGAATTATTGGTAGAGTAGCTGTTCCTTTCTTTTTTATGACTTCAGGTTTTTTCTTGTTCAATGAACTAAGTAAACGAAGATTATATGGTTTTCTTCAGAAGATTGGTTTATTATATGGTATCTCAATAATTTTGTATTTACCCATAAATATATACAATGGTTATTTTGCTCAAGATGATTTACTGTTAAATATTTTAAAAGATATCATATTTGATGGTACCCTTTACCATTTATGGTATTTGCCTGCAATAATGATAGGAGCATATATTTCATTTCACTTGATAAAACGACTAGGCTATAAAAAAGCGTTTGCATTAGCTATTATTCTATACATCATAGGTTTATTAGGGGATAGCTATTTCGGATTAACCAGATCATTTAAACCATTGAGGGGATTATATGAGTATATATTCATGGTTTCCGATTTTACACGTAATGGTGTATTTTTTGCTCCAGTCTTTTTAATACTGGGTGGAATGATTGCTAAACGAAAAAAACAATGTTCAATACAGTTTTATATGATAGGTTTTTTTACAACATTATTACTTATGATTGTAGAAGGATTATATATCAATGGTATAAGATTTCAAAGACATGATAGCATGTATATACTACTGATACCAACTATGTTTTTTCTGTTTAATATGCTCATATTGTTTGAAGGCAAATCTTTAATTATATTACGAAAAACAGCAATGATTATCTATATAATTCATCCCATGGTTATTATTGGTATACGTCTAATTGCTAAACTGACCAATATGCAATCTTTATTAATAGACAATAATCTTGTTCATTATATAATAGTTAGTATACTCTCATGTATATCAGCTTTATCAATTGCTATGTTCCTACAAAAAAAATGTGTATACGTAGATAATGGAAAAGCTGAAAAAGATAAAGATAGAGCTTGGATTGAAATTAATTATAGTAATCTTAAGCACAATGTCACTGAGTTAAAGAAGACTATGTCAGATAAATGTGAATTTATGGCTGTTGTAAAAGCAGATGCTTACGGACATGGTGCTATAAAAGTATCAACATATTTAAATAAAATAGGTATAAGATCATTTGCAGTAGCCACAATAGATGAAGGTATCGCTCTGAGAAAACATGGCATTATAGGAGATATTTTGATTCTAGGATATACTGATGTTTCAAGAATCCAAGATATCATATCTTTCAATCTAATACAAACAGTTGTAGATTATGAATATGCAGGAAAATTAGATGAATATGGATATTCTATAGAAGTTCATATCAAAATAGATACAGGAATGCATAGAATAGGTGAGAATGCAAGTGATATCAATAAGATTTCTGAGATGTTCCATTATAAAAATTTGAATGTGAGTGGTATATACACACACCTATGTGTTGCTGATAGCGTTAAGGAACAAGATATCAAATTTAGCAATGGTCAGATTAATTCTTTTAATACATTATTGGACAAGCTAAAAGTAAAAGGTATTAAATTGCCTAAAGTACATGTTCAAAGTAGCTATGGAATTCTTAATTATCCAGAGTTGGATTATAATTATGCAAGGATAGGAATTGCACTTTATGGTGCAATAGATACAGTTAGAGATAAAACCAAAGTCCAGCTTAACTTACGCCCTGTTCTGTCACTAAGAGCTAAAGTTGCTTTGGTTAGAAATATAAACAAAGACGAAAGTGTTAGCTATGGAAGGACATTTACTGCAAAAAAAGAAATGCTGATTGCTGTTATAGCTATCGGATATGCTGATGGTGTTCCTAGAAATCTATCTTGTGAATCAGGTAATGTATTAATACATGGATTCCGTGTTCCTATAATAGGTAGAGTCTGTATGGATCAGCTTATTGTAGATATAACTGATGTTCCTCAAGTAAAACAAGGAGATATTGTTACCTTGATTGGAAAAGATGGTAGAGATAGTATTTATGTAACTGAGGTGGCTAATAATTGTAGTAGTATCCCAAATGAGATATTAAGTAGATTAAGTTGCAGGTTGAAAAAAATATACATTTGATATATTATATATTGAACTGCATATACTAAAAAATTAGCAAGGAGATTATTCATGTATAATTTTATAGAAATAGATAAAGAACAATTGAACGAATTCAATTACGAAAATAGGGGACATATTTTCCAAACATCCTACTGGGCAGATTTAAAAAGCGAATGGAAAGCAAAATATTTTGGAGGATATGATAACAATGGGAATCTATTGCTATCATGTGTAATTTTATTAAGAAGGATACCATATATCAATCATTATATGGGATATATACCTAGAGGATTCAACTGTAATTATGAAAATAAAAACTTAGTAACTGAATTCACCAAGTTTCTAAAAGAATATGGAAAGAAAAATAAAATAGCATTTATATCTATCGATCCAGATATTCATCTGAATGAAAATGAAGAACAAATTGAATTGGGGACCCAGATAAAAAATATATTAATTAATACTGGATACAATCATAAGAATACAAAAAATTTCGAGAACATACAACCTAATTTTGTTTTCAGATTGTATTTCGATATGGAAAAAAACTTAATGGATAGAAAGAAATCTATATATGATAACTTTTCCAAGAAAACTAAATATAATATTAAAGTAGCAAAAAAAAGAGGTCTTAGTGTAGAAGTATATGATAAGAATAATATTACAGATAAGATATTAAGTATATTCCAAGAAAAAATGGTGATTACAGGTAAAAGAGATAATTTCATAACTAGACCAAAAGAATATTTCAAAAACATGATTGAAAAAATTCCATATTGCAGATTATATATGGTTAAATATAATTATGATTCCGATTATAATAGATTAAAATCCAATCTTGACCAGCAACAAAAAAATATAGATAGATTAGAGAAGAGAAAAATAAATACCCAGTCATTGCTGCAAGAAACTATGGCAGAACAAGAATTGGAAAAGCTAAACAAAAAAATAGCAGATATAGAAAAAAGAATTGCCGATTGTCAAAGACAGATATACAGTTTTAGCAACAGAATAGAAGATATCTCTGAATATAAAGGACAAGAAGACATCTATGTAGCTGGTGCGATATATTTATATTATGGAGGCAAGGGTTGGTATTCTTATGGTGCTTCTGACAATATATTACGAGATACAATGCCTAATTACATTATGCAGTGGAAGATGATTGAAGATACCATAGATCTGGACTGCTATATGTATGATTTTAGAGGAGTATCAGGTGATTTGAATCCAGATAATCCACTATATGGACTCTATAAGTTCAAAAAAGGTTTTGATGGTGAGTTTGTGGAATTTATCGGTGAATTTGATTTAGTTATAAATAATTTAGTATATAAACTATTTAGATTCATTTTGCCCAAATTCAAAAAAATCAGATTCAAGATAAAAAGTAAGGAAAAGTAATGGAAGCTATTGTATCGAACACTAAAAAAATGGAGACATCAATATATTTGATTGATTTATTATTTTTATAGAATCGATATTTCCCTTCAAGTAACAAACAGAGACAATATGCTTATTATCTATTTCATTCTGCCAGAATAGACAAGAATTAAATTCATTTTCAGTCATTAATTCTATATCTTGATTATTTATGGAAAATGAAAATGAATTTAATGGAATAGATAATCCTTTTCCATCAGCTTTTATATAACTTTCCTTTAATGTCCAAAGTCTATAGAAATAATTTAATCGATTATTCTCTTTTTGATTCATCAAGTCAGTATATTCAAATTCTGTATAGAATTTTTTTGCAATGTTAAAATCAATGGGTTTAATAACTTCCACATCTATTCCTATAGGGTGATTATCAAATGCACATACAACCCAATCGCCAGAATGGGATATATTATAATGGTAACCTTCAGGCCTAATAAGATTAGGCTTTCCGTATTTATTAACGTCGAATTCTAATTGTTCATTTTTTATGTTCAATTTATTACATATAACGTATCTTGCCAATAAGTCTCCAAATAGAGACCTTTGAGCATCCTTTTTAGATCTAAATTTCAGAATTTTATTCTTTTTTTCTGATGATACGATACACAAAAGTTTATTAAAAATATTTTTATCTATATCATCGTTTATTTTTATTCCATATATACTAACCATCATAAACAGTCCGTTTCTATTTTATATTACTATATGAGTTCTAATTATAAGCTATATAAGCTTTTTTAACTTTATCAATATCATACCTTTGTATTTTTATTATTAAGTATATAAACTTATTATAGTGTAGGTAGATTATATAGTCAATCTTAACTAATATATTCTACATCAAACAGTATTTGACAAAATATTTTCATACAAGTTATAATATAGTTACATATTATTAATGTAACTGTGTTTTTAAAATCAGCTCTAAGAATGGAGTGAAAATATGGAGAATATTTATGAAGAACTTATAAGTATGAAAAAAAGGGGTCAAAGTTGTATCATGGTTACAGTTATTGAAATGACAGGTAATACCCCTGTGACGGTCGGGAAAAAAATGCTTGTTGATGGTAAAGACAATTCTATAGGGACTGTAGGAGGTGGAGCACTGGAATATTATGCAAAGCAAAAGTGTAGAGAATTGCTAATATCTCAACAAAGCAAGTTGGAAAAATATATTTTAAATGAAGGTGAAGTAGTTACAGAAGGAGAAACCGTATTACCAATGGCATGTGGAGGTAGAGTCACTTTGTTTTATGAATACATAGGGGTTAAAGCGAAAGTATATATCTTTGGCGCCGGACATGTGGGACAAGCCCTTACAAAAGTATTAAGTAAAATGAATTTTTATATTACGGTTATAGATGATCGTAAAGATATATATGATACTGTAGAATGTGCTAATAGAAAAGTTCAATCTACATATGTCAATTTTATTGAAAATGAAGAGTTGGATTTGAATAGCTACATTATAGTATGTACTCCTTCTCATAAAAATGACTTTAATGTCATTAATAAAGTTTTAGAACTTAAGTTAAAACCTAAGTATATTGGTATGTTATGTTCACAAGTGAAATTGAAAACATTTCTAGATAAAATTCATGATAAATTTGGGAAAGTAGATTTGTCTAATCTTTATTCTCCTATTGGGTTAGATACAGGCGGATGTTCACCTGAAGAGATAGCAATTTCAATAGCATCAGAAATTCTTGCAATAAGTTATGGTAAAAAAGGCCATAAGCATTTAAGGAATAATGGATTAATAGATAACTAGATGCATTTTATTATGTTGTTTGTGGAAAGGAATGCTTATGATAAATGTTATAACAGGAAAAATCAATTCAGGTAAAACAACGAAAATCATTAATTTATATGATGAATTGCAAATGGGAGATGGCTTTGTTTCAATAAAAAATATGATTGGTAATAAAGTTCATAGTTACGAGATAATGCAATTATCTACTAGGCAAAAACAGCTTATGGTTCTAAGAGAAGATTTTTTAACAGACTCTTGGTGTGAATCTTGTAAAATAGGACCATATAGCTTTTCTAAAGACACTTTAGAAAATATAGAGAATACTATTAGAAAGTTTATCAAGAAAAATATTACACCTATATTTTTAGATGAGATAGGACCTCTTGAATTACACAATAAGTGTTTCCATACAATTTTTAGGGAACTATTAGATAATAACTGTGAACTATATATAACAATCAGAAAAGATTCATTAGAAGAAATAATTAAAAAATATGATTTAGCTAATAAAATAAAGGTATTAAACTAGGAAAGGATAGTTGAAATGAATCTTTTAAATGCATTAGAACTAGATACAAATAGTAAAAATATAATATGTTTGATTGGCGCTGGTGGTAAAACTACTACAATGTATAGCATTTCAAAAGAATTAATCAAGCAGGATAAGAAAGTCTTACTTACTACAACTACAGCAATTTATTATCCTATGTCCAAGAATTATGATAATTTAATTATTTCTAATGATCTGGGACAATTAATATTAGAATCCAAAAGATTGGCATTAGGTTCAATAACAATTATAGGAAAAACAATTTTCTATAATAATGAGAAATTAAAAGGTATTGATAGAAATTGGGTCAAACCTTTATGTACAGAGGGTAACTATGATTCTGTCATTATTGAATGTGATGGCGCTAAAAGAAAATCAATTAAAGCACCAACTTGGTATGAACCAGTAATACCTAAATGTGCAACACTGATGATTGGTTGTATTGGGTTGGATATAATCGATAAGATGATAGATGAGAAATGGGTACATAGAGCTAATATTTTTTCTGGTATCGTTAACCAAAAATTAGGTGAAAGAATTAATTACGATACGATTTTAAAATTAATCCTTTCAAAAGATGGTTTATTCAAAGAATGCAATAAACATATTCCAAAGGTTGTTTTGCTTAATAAAGTATTTAATGAAGAACAGCTTTTACAAGCTCAAAAACTTGCTGAAAACATAATAAATGAAAGTAATGACATATCAAAAGTATTAATTGGAAATGTTAAAGAGGAAAATCCCATATTAACGATGGTGGAAGATAAATCATGATAACAGCCATTATATTAGCAGCGGGTTTTTCAAGAAGATTCAAAGAAGAGAAGTTATTGATTAAACTTAATAACAAGCCATTGATCAGTTATGTTGTAGAAACGGTAGTTAATATTGGTTTTGAAGAAATTATATTAGTATACCGAAACAAAAATGTTAAGAGAATAATCGAAAATCATGATATAAAATATGCTTATAACGAAATGTCATCCAAAGGTATGAGTAGTTCATTGAGATGTGGATTAAAAGAATCGTCCAATACAGATGGTTATATGTTTATAAATGGTGATCAACCTTTTTTAACTATTAGTACAATAAAAACATTAATAAAAAACTTTCATGAAAGAAATGAAAGTATTATTGTACCAAGATATAATGGCAAAAGAGGCAATCCAGTCATGTTTAGTTCAAAATGGAAAGAGGAACTAATGAATGTTACAGGTGATATAGGTGGTAGAAATATAATTAAGAATAATCCTAATGATGTATATTATGTAGATATAGCTAAAAACATATGCGGTATGGATATTGATACTTGGGAGGATTATTTGACTATCAAGGAGTTGATGGATAATGAATAAAAATTTGGTTATTGTCAGAGGCGGAGGAGACATTGCAAGTGGAACTATACATAGACTATCAAAATGTGGTTTTAAAGTGATTGTATTGGAAATTGAGAAGCCTACGGTTATTAGAAGAACGGTTTCTTTTGCTAATGCCATATATGAAAATGAAATTACAATTGAAGGGGTTAAGGCTGTTAGGGTAAATAGTATTGAAGAAGCTAAGGATAAACTTGATGGTAATATCATTCCGGTTTTAGTTGATGAGTATTGTGATAGTATAGATAGATTTCAACCTGAAATTGTTATAGATGGTATTCTAGCCAAGAAAAATTTAGGAACCAACAAAGCAATAGCACCTATTGTAATTGGATTAGGACCAGGATTTATTGCTAATAAAGATGTTCATGCTGTTATAGAGACTAATAGAGGACATAATCTCGGAAGAGTTATCTATGATGGAGAGACAGAAAAAAATACAGGAATTCCAGGTAATATAGAAGGGTATAGTTGGGAAAGAGTTATTCGTTCTCCTGGTATCGGTGTCATTGATACAATATCAGAGATAGGTGATATTGTTGAAAAAGGTGATTGTGTAGGTTATGTTAATGATTTGCCTGTTTTAGCTCCTATTAGTGGGGTTGTAAGAGGACTAATTAAAGCTGGTATAGAGGTTACTAAAAATTTTAAGATAGGGGATATTGATCCTAGAGGGAAAATTGATTATTGTTTTACTATATCCGATAAAGCTAGAGCAGTAGCAGGAGGAGTATTAGAAGCTATATTGACTTATAGAAAATAATTTTTTTCTATTAGAAAAGTCACATAGTATTAAAGTTAGATATTTATATTAATAAATAATATCAAAAAAATAATTAAATTATCAATTGACAATTATAGGATGAAAATATATAAAATGTTTAAATTCAATGAAGAGAAAAGTATCTTTATAATGGATCTAAAAGCGAGTAGGAGTAGAGTGGAAGTCCTATAAGGTCATATAAGGAGAAGAGGAACTTGGAGAAGCTGCCTGAGCTAATATTAGTTAGGGTTTGACGTTAACTGCGTTAAAGTTATAAGTGGATTGTTTTGCAATCAAGTTGAGTGGTACCACGGATTTATTCGTCTCTTTTTATATAAGAGGCGTTTTTTTTAACTATTTCTAGAAGGAGGTTTACGATTATGAAAATGATAGAGGACTTGATTAGTGATATATTAAAAGGTGCGTTTATGAGATGTAATTATGATTCAGTGTATGGGAAAGTTACATTGTCAAATAGACCTGATTTGTGTCAATTTCAATGTAATGGGTGTTTACGAGCAGCGAAAGAGTACCATAAATCACCGCAAGTTATTGCAGAAGAGGTTATGACTCAACTTGGGGATGTTAGCTGTTTTAAAAAATTAGAATATGTGAAACCTGGTTTTATAAACATTAGTGTAGATGATGGCTTAATTCTTGAATACATAAATGATATGGCTAATGATATATCATTTGGTTGCGAGAAGAGAGGAACTGGTACAACTATAGTTATAGATTATGGTGGAGCTAATGTTGCTAAACCGCTTCATATAGGTCATTTGAGACCAGCTATTATTGGGGAAAGTATTAAGCGTATAGGAAAATTCCTTGGATATACAGTGTTAGGAGATGTTCATCTTGGTGACTGGGGGTTGCAAATTGGATTAATCATCACTGAGATGAAAAGACGTTTTCCAGATTTGGTGTATTTTGATTCAAACTATGAAGGAGAGTATCCAAAGGAACCACCTTTTAATATATCTGAGCTTGAAGAAATATATCCTATGGCTAGTAATATATCTAAGAGTGATAGTGAATACTTAAAAGAAGCCAAGAAAAACACCTATTTATTTCAAAAAGGACATAAAGGGTATATTGCATTATGGAAACATATTCTTAATGTTTCGATTGATGATTTAAAGAAGAACTATGATATGTTGAATGTTCATTTTGATTTATGGAAGAAAGAAAGTGATGTACAAGGATATATACCAGATATAATAGAAGATCTTAAGAATAAAGGAGTGGCATATATTAGCGATGGAGCACTTGTTGTTGATGTAAAAAAAGATACAGATAAGAAAGAAATGCCTCCTTGTATATTAGTCAAGTCAGATGGTGCTACACTTTATGGTACGACTGATTTAGCAACTATTTATGAAAGAAATAAATCATATGATCCAAATGAAATAATTTATATTGTGGATAAAAGACAGGAATTATATTTTGAACAGATTTTTAGATGTGCTAGGAAGAGCAATCTAGTTTCAGAAGGCACGAAACTGACTTATCTAGGATTCGGTACAATGAATGGTAAAGATGGAAAACCCTTTAAAACTCGTGATGGGAATGTTATGCGTCTTGAAAATCTCATCAATGAACTAATAAAAATAGTTTATGATAGAGTAAAAGAATATGATATAAGCACAAAAGAAGCTAAGGAAATATCTAGAAAAGTAGGTTTAGCAGCTCTTAAATATGGCGATTTATCAAATCAGTTATCAAAAGATTATATTTTTGATATTGAGAGGTTTACTTCTTTTGAAGGGAATACTGGTCCATATATTTTATATACCGTAGTCCGTATAAAATCTATTCTTGAAAAATATTATAGAATCGAAGGGGATTTGAATGATAAAGATGTATCAATTATATCACCAACTGGTGAAAGTGAACGCAAATTAATGTTGAAACTCACTTTGTTTAATCAAATAGTCACCAATAGTTTTATTGAATATGCTCCCAATAAAATATGTCAGTATATTTATGAACTATCTAATGAATTTAATAAATTCTATAATAATAATAAAATAATTACTGAGAAAAATATAAAAAAACAACGTTCATGGATAAAACTAATTATTTTAGTTAAGGATATCTTAGTTAATGGTTTGGATCTACTTGGCATAGAAGTCCCTGATAGAATGTAAAAATAAAAATAAAAACTCTTTTTGTATAAAAGTAAAAATACAGAGAGTAATAAAACATATTACTCTCTATGTATGTATTGAATTAATTTAAGTATGAGTGATATTATTTTTTCTTCTTGCTGTATGGTGTATTAATAAGTGGTAAACTTGTTCTGAATTCACCGTCATAGTTATAATATGCATGTGAAACAGCTGGTGCTGTAACTATCGAACAGATTTCTCCAATCCCTTTCGCTCCATGTGCAAGTCCATTATGTTTTTTACCTACAATAATAGGTTTTATTTCAGGAACTTTATTGGCTTTGAATAGTCCAAGAGTTCCAAATTTAGCAGTAGGTCTGCAATTATCTAGAGGATAATTTTCTGTTAGAGCATAACCAAGACTCATAACAGATCCGCCTTCAATTTGACCTTCAATGGATTTTGGATTGATTGGAGTTCCAACATCATGACAAGCCACAATTTTCTTTACGGTTCCATCATCATTCAATATGACAACATGTGTTGCATAACTATAAGTAACATGACTGTATGGATGTTTTTTATCTGTTCCCATAGGATCAGTTATACAAGTATATTCACCATAGTATTCTTTGCCGTTTAATTCGCTTAAGGACTTGTTGACCAAATCTTTTTTTAGTTTGTCAGCAGCTATTTTGGCAGCTTCACCTGTAAATACTGTTTGCCTAGAAGCAGTTGAGTTACCTGAATCAGGAGTTAAAAAAGTATCTGGTGTACTGTGTACAATTATTTCTGGTGATACATTAATCACTTGACATATCATTTGAGTAATAACTGTAGCAAGACCTTGGCCTACACAGGCTGCACTTGTATATGTATAGATTTTATTATCTTTTATTATCAACCTGCATCTTCCTGTATCTGGAATACCGACTCCAAGACCAGCATTTTTCATTGCACAAGCGATTCCAGCTCCTTTAACACTATCATAATCTTCTTTTACTGCTTCTAGTGTCTCGGCACATGCAGTATATTCATCAGCAATTTGTCCGTTAGGAAGTGTCTGACCGGGTCTGATAGCATTTCTATATCGTATTTCCCAAGGTGA
Source organism: Vallitalea longa (assembly GCF_027923465.1). Classification (NCBI taxonomy): domain Bacteria; kingdom Bacillati; phylum Bacillota; class Clostridia; order Lachnospirales; family Vallitaleaceae; genus Vallitalea; species Vallitalea longa. The sequence continues at coordinate 55,452 of NZ_BRLB01000007.1, read as the reverse complement.
GATACCAACTAATTCAGCTAGTTTATTGATGTTGTTTTCTGTTGCAAAACAACTTTGAGTAACTCCGAAACCTCTAAAAGCTCCACCAGGTGGATTATTTGTGTAAACAGCTTTTCCTAATATATCAATATCTTGATAATTATATGGACCAGCAGCATGTGTACAGGCTCTTTGGAGAACAGGTCCTCCCAATGAGGCATAAGCTCCTGTATCAGAGATAATTGTAGCTTTCATAGCTGTGAAATATCCATTTTCATCACAGGCTGTAGTAAAGTCCATTTCCATTGCATGACGTTTCGGATGGACAAGTACACTTTCTTTTCTTGTAAAAGAAACTTTGGCAGGTCTATTGGTTTTGTAAGCAAGTATAGCTGCAAGATGTTGGACGGTCATATCTTCTTTACCACCAAAAGCACCTCCTACCATTTTACTTATTACCCTTACTTTATCCTTATTAATTCCAAGAGCTTCGGTACACTCTTTGTGAGTCTGATAAATACCTTGATCGGCACAATAAATTGTTATTGTACCATCATCACCAGGTACACCAATTGCGCTTTCGGGTTCAAGAAAAGCATGTTCAGTAAATGGAGTACTATAGTGATTGGTTACTACATATTTGGAATCTTTGATTTTTTTATCAGCATTACCTCTTACAAGATGTTCTACTGACAATATGTTACCATCCTCATGTATAAGTGGAGCATCTTCTGCTAGAGCTTCTGTTGGGCATGTTATTGGTTTTAGTTCTTCATACTCAATATCTATCAATGATTTAGCTTCTTCTAATATTTCTTTGGTTTCTGCACCGATAAGTACAATAGCATCACCTAAACACCTTGTACAATCACCCTCTTTGATTAGAATATCCCAGTCTTTTTTCAGGTGACCTATTTTGGGTGAACCAGGCAAATCTTTTGCAGTAATTACTGCTGTGACACCTTTAAGGTTTTCTGCTTCTCTAGTATGTATTTTTTTAACTATAGCACGAGGGTACTTGCTCCTTACACAGCTTCCATATATCATTCCTTCTATACGCATATCATCAACATACTTAGCTTCTCCTATAGCTTTGGATATGGCATCGACTCTATGCATATTTTCTCCAACCAAACCTTGAAAAGAACAATGGGGTATAGTTACATTCTCTCTTAACAGTTTTGCTGCTAATTCTATAGCTTTAACTATTTTTACATAACCAGTACATCTACAAATATTATTTTTGATAGCTTCTCTAATCTGTTTTTCATTAGGATCTGGTACTTTGTCAATTAGACCTTTGGCACTAATTACCATACCAGGTGTACAGAAACCGCATTGAACTGCACCGGCTTCCTTAAATGCATAGCTATACACATTCTTTTCTCTGTCTGTAAAACCTTCAACAGTAGTAATCTCTTTTCCTGTCAACTTATCGGTCCATAATACACATGATTTAGTAGCTTTACCATTAACTAGAACCATACATGCTCCACATGAACCTTCAGAACATCCATTTTTGACTGAAGTAAGATTTAATGTTTCTCTAAGAAAGTTAATCAATTTTTGGTTTTTATTAACTGTAACATGTTGTCCGTTTACAATGAAATCCGACATAGAATCACCTCATTAAAAAACTATATTTTTGACATACTGTAATAATTAAGTCATAGATATCTTTAGGTAATTGAGTGGGCTTGGTATCAAGATTAATATGGATAATATTATTATCCAACCTGATTTTACATTCTTTTTTTTCTTGGTCAATCATATAAAATCCTTGATTTGTACTATTCATGAAGTCTTCTTCTGTATTAAATAGAGTGAATTTATCTTTGTACGGTGCACTTAGATAAGGACAAAATGTTTCACAGTTACCACATTCATTACACATGCGGTCTATGTGTACTATTTGATTCATTGACTTACCATCTACATGTATAGCTACATTTGCTCGGTTGGGACATACATCAACACAAGTTTCACATATTACATTACATTGTAAGCATCGCTTATTTTCATTATTAATACTACTATAATATTCTATTTTACCTTTTTTATTTAATTCTTTTTTCATATCATTATTGCATAGGAAGTCTTGGAAAACTTCATTAGTATCGATATTTTCTTTATGTATAATTGATAATGTAACCTTTATTGCATCTGCTATTGATTCTACTACTGTTGAGGGACCACGAAGTGCATCACCTGCTATATATATATTCTCAACATTAGTTTCACATGTTTCATTATTAATCTTAACAGAATTATTTTCTGTTGTAATATTATTATTGTTGAACAACTGAATATCTGTTTTTTGACCTATAGCTGATATTATAGAGTCTGCTGGTAGATCTACTGTATGTTCTGTTTTGACAGGACGTCGTCTACCAGATTCATCTAATTCCCCAAGCATCATTTTATTACAATTCACTTTACCATTCTCATATTTAACAGGAGATAGCAGTTCTTTAATAATAACTCCATCTTTTATTGCTAGTAATAACTCTTCTTCATCAGCTGGCATGTATTTTTTGGTTCTTCGATAAACCAAGTGAACGTTTTTGACTCCTTTAATTCTTTTAGCAGCTCTTGCTGTATCCATAGCAGTATTTCCACCACCTACAACAACTACATTTTGACCTAGGTTATAATAATCCTCATTATATTTTACATTTTCAAGAAAATCTAGAGCATTAATTGGGGTTATTCCATTTATTTTTAGATTAATCGGATTCCAAGCACCAACAGCTAAAATGATATATTCGCATCCCATTGTTTTTAACTCAGTGATATTATCTATCTTTTGATTAAGAATAATTTTTACACCCATCTTTTTTATGAGATCTATATCATTTTGAATGTGATCAGATGGTATACGGAATTCAGGAATAACATGTTTCACAATTCCACCTAATGAATTTCTTTTTTCATATATAGTTACATCCATACCTGCTTTTGCAAGGAAATAGCTTGCTGCTAATCCTGCTGGACCTCCTCCGATAATAGCAACTTTAGAGTGAGATATTTCTTTAGGTTGGGATGTCAATTTTTTCATTAATGAGTTATAACCTTTTCTTGCAACTTGTAATTTAATATCACGTGTTTTTACATGTTCGTCATAAAAATTACGGGTACATTTAGATGTACATGGATGACTACAAATAGTACCCGTAATAAAGGGAAGAGGATTTCTATCAATGATAACGTTTAAAGCTTCTTCATATTTTCCTTCCCCTGCTAGATTAATATAGTAGGGTATATCTTGATTAATGGGACAACCATATTTACATGGAGGGATATAACAATCAATCAATGGTACTTTTTTATTTATTTTATTAGTATCTATGTGCTTTATAGGTTTTCTATAATATGGATTATCAATTGCTTCATCTCGTAATTCTTTTAGCTTATTTACATCCATCTGATAATAATCATTATAATTAAGATTGTTTAGTATATCTGCTATTTGGTAACAACGTTCATAACCTCCTGTTTTCAGTAGAGTAGTAGCTATAGTTATTGGCCATATACCGGCTTTTGCAATTTTATCAATGTTTAATGCAAAAGCTCCACCAGAGTAAGAGATTTTTAATTTACCATCAAAAGCTTTTGCCAGTTCGTATGCTAATGCAATGGATAGAGGGTATAGAGATCGTCCCGACATATACATTTCTTCACCGGGTAATTCATCATCGGCAATTTTTACTGGGAAAGTATTAGTAAGTTTCACACCGAATATCAAGTTACTTTTTGTAGCAGTATTCATGAGTCTGTGAAACATAGGTACAGCATCTTCAAATTGTAAATCATCTTTAAAATGAAAATCATCGAATACCAAGTAATCATAACCCATAGTGTCAAGAGTATTTCTTGCATAATCATATCCTAGAAGAGTAGGATTACATTTAACAAAAGTATTAAGTTCTTTTTCTTTCAATAAGTATGAAGCTATACGTTCTATTTCTTCTGGAGGACAACCATGTAGAGTAGATAATGTAATGGATGTACAAATATTAGGAGAAATATTATCAACATAAGCTTTATCTATTTTATTGAATTCATTAATGTTTTGAATTATATATGTTTTGCATTTGTCCCATATAGGGGTTGTAGAAGCATTTTTCAATCCTTCTATAAATGTATCTATCTTAGGTGAAGTTATTCCATCATAATCATAACCGACACTCATGTTGAATATGAATCCATCATTATCTCCAAAATCATATTCTTTGGATAATAATTTTAATATAAACCAAGCTTTTACGTATTCTTCGAATGCTTGATTGACAGTTAGTTCAGTTGACCATTCAACGTTGTATCCTTCATCTTTAGCATTAATACATGGTTTTGATACAGGTAGATCTTCACCATCTATTGTCTGCACGGTCTTCAATTCAAAGAATCTGCACCCAGCTACATAAGCAGCAACTATGTTCTGAGTTAATTGCGTATGAGGACCAGCAGCAGGACCAAATGGAAGTTCCATATGTTCATTAAACAGATTAATTTTATTTCCAGTTTTTATATGTACTGATTTTCTTACACCAAATATAGTATTGTATTTATTATATTCATCCATTATCCATTCTACAATATTACCAAAAGGTATAGGAGTCATTCTATCACTCATATTTTTACCACCTCTTTAGAATTTTTTCCACAAAATACTTGAAAGTTCTCTCGCTTTAGCATTAATCTTGGCTTCATCTATATCTATCAATTTATAGTCTTTCATTAATAATTTACCATTTATCATTGTCGTCTTCACATTTCTTCCATTTACACCAAATAAAATATGACTATTATAATTATTTGAGTTAAGTGGTGTATAAGAATCATAATCAACTATAATTACATCTGCGTATGCACCTTTTTTAATTGTGCCCAAAGGTCTATTGTAGAAACGATTTGCAATCGTAGCATTGTTTTCAAATAGCATTTGTGGTACTTCGTTCCATGCAGCAGATGGATTGCAGCTATTGTGTTTGTGAAGAATATTAGCGACTTTCATTGATTCTAACATATCACTGGTATAACCATCAGTTCCTAGTCCAAGAACTATTCCTTTGTCTAGAATTTTAAAGATAGGAGTACAACCAACAGCGTTACCCATATTTGATTCAGGATTGTTGACAACCATTGTATTAGTTTCTTTTAAAATATCCATCTCTAACGGATTAATATGGATACAGTGTATAGCCAGAGTTCTAGGACCTAGTATATCCATATCATATAAACGATTTATTACTCTCTTATTATATTTTTTCATGGAGTGGTATAAATCTTCAATGCCTTCAGATACATGAATATGATATCCAGTATCAGCTGGCATATTTTCTGCAATATAGCAAAGAGTCTCATCAGATAATGTGAATGAAGCATGAAGTCCCATCATACCTTTTTGCATATCTCTTGTATCACTTTTGCAATAGTCGATAAAATTGATATTTTCTTTTACGGCTTTTTCCATCTCAGATCTACCTTTACGGTCAGAAATTTCGTAGCATAGGGAAGTACGAATTCCTACTTCATGAGCTACACTTGAAATCTGGGATAAGCTGTCACTTGTATCACCATAACTTGCATGATGATCAAATACTGTTGTAACTCCATTCTTGATACAATCTATATATGTTACATAGGCACTATACTTAACATCATCTAACGTTAGAGATTCATCTATTTTCCACCACATACCTTCTAGAATCTCAGTGAATTTTTGGGGATTGTAACCATCAATAGATAATCCTCTTGCAAAAGAACTATATATATGATGATGTGTATTAATCAAACCTGGCATAATTAACCCTTGTTGCGCATCAATAAATTCTTCATTAGGATATTTTTGTTTCATATCTTTAGTTTTTCCTATGTCCCAGACAAAGTTATCTTTAACGCAGACACAACCATCTTCTATAAATGGATTATTTTCATCTCTGGTTATTAACTTTCCATTTCCTAATAAAATCATATAAACCCTCCTTGTAATAATATACTTAATATAATAAGCCAATATTTGGTACAGAGTTAATATAATTAACTAATTATATTAAATTGATTAATTATATTAACTGCATAATAAAATACATATGAAACGTATATATAATATAGACTTAACAATAAATATTAGTATATGAATATATTATTATATTAACAGACTACCACCAAAGATATCAAAAGTCAAAAGAAAATAAAAATATTTTTGTAAAATAAAAATATTTTTGTAAAAACTTATTGAATTATTATTTTTATGATGATATACTGTAACCATAAAATTGATTTTAATTCAATTAAAGTAATTTTTTAAGGGGTTTTTAAAATGAATGATGATATGAATTTAGATTTTTTAAAAAGATTAGCAAAAGGTATTGTAAATCATTTTGGTAGCAACTGTGAAGTTGTAATACACGACCTCAAGTCTGATAGTTTGCAAAAAACTATTATTGAGATTGAAAACGGTCATGTGACCAATAGGAAAATTGGAGATGGCGCCTCTCATATAGTTCTAGATACAATAAATAATGATAATGATTCACTAGAAGACTCTATAGGATATTTAACTAAAACTCATGACGGTAGAGTATTAAAATCAAGTAGCATATATATTAGAGACGAGAATAAAGAACCTATAGGTATTTTTTGCATAAATTATGATGTTACTGAACTTACAATAGCTGAGAATTCAATAAAAAGTTTGTTGAATCATAAGGATGAGAAAAAAGAAGTAGAAGAAATACCACAAAATGTTAATGATTTATTAGATAATTTAATAGAGCAATCTGTTAAGATGATTGGTAAACCTGTAGCATTGATGAGTAAAGAGGACAAAATAAAATCTATACAATTCTTGAATAAAGCAGGTGCTTTTCTAATTACTAAATCAGGAGATAAGATATCAAAATATTTTGGCATATCAAAATACAGTATATACAATTATATAGATGTAAAACGCTAATAATTATAACATAATTCAGCTCTTCTTAATTTATAACTAAAATTTTACCATCAATCTACTATAATATTTACTTCAATCAAATAAGAGGTTAATTAAATAAAAATATATTTTAGGAGGTTTATTAATGGATTTTAATGCTATAAAAATGAAAGCTAATGATTATGAACAAGAAATGACTAGGTTTCTGAGAGAGCTAATAGCTATTCCAGGAGAAAGTTGTCGGGAAGAAGAAGTAATAAGACGTATAGCTAAAGAAATGAATGATGTAGGTTTCGATAAAGTTGAAATCGACAAAATGGGTAATGTATTGGGATACATGGGATCAGGAAAGACTTTGATCGCATTTGATGCCCATATTGATACTGTAGGACTCGGTGAAAAAACCAACTGGAATTTTGACCCATACGTTGGATATGAAAATGAGGAAGAAATAGGAGGAAGAGGTTCTTCAGATCAATTAGGTGGTATTGTTGCTAGTGTTTATGGTGCCAAAATCATGAAAGATCTAGGTTTGATAGATGATAAATATACAGTATTAGTTACAGGTACGGTACAAGAGGAAGATTGTGATGGACTTTGTTGGCAATACATAATTAACGAAGATAAGATTAAACCTGAGTTCGTAGTTATTACAGAACCTACAAACGGTAATATATATAGAGGACATAGGGGACGTATGGAAATCCGTGTAGAAGTTAAAGGTATATCTTGTCATGGATCAGCGCCAGAACGTGGAGATAATGCAATATACAAAATGGCAGAGATAATTGGAGAAGTAAGAGAACTTAATGAAAAATTGCATTATGATGAATTCTTGGGTAAAGGAACTCTTGCAGTTTCAGAGACTTTCTTCAATTCACCTTCAAGATGTGCTGTAGCTGATATGTGTGCAATATCAATTGATAGAAGATTGACTGATGGTGAAACCTACGAAACAGCGTTAGAAGAAATCCGTATGTTATCATCTGTAAAAAAATATGGTGCAGAAGTTAGCATGTATCAATATACTAGACCAAGCTGGACTAACTTAACTTATCCTACTGACTGTTATTTCCCAACATGGGTTATTCCAGAAGAGAGTCTACCAGTAAAAGCTATGGTAGAAGCTTACAAAGGAATGTTCGGTACTCCTAAAGTTGATAAATGGACATTTTCTACAAATGGTGTATCTATAATGGGAAGGTATAATATTCCATGTATCGGTTTAGGTCCTGGTAAAGAAGAAGAAGCGCATGCACCTAACGAAAAGACTTGGAAAGCAGATTTAGTTAAGTGTGCTGCTGTATATGCAGCATTACCAACAATATATTGTAACCAATAAGCTATAGTAATTAAATAAATAAGTAAAGGAGAATGACATGAAAGGTATTGATTTTTATATAGAAAAGCTGAAAGAACTAGATTATAGAAATATGTATAATAATGATTTTATTTTGACTTGGGAGAAAACAAGAGATGAATTGGAAGCAGTATTTACTGTAGCAGATACACTTAGATATATGAGAGAACAAAATATATCTACACGAATATTTGATAGTGGTCTTGGTATTTCTCTTTTCCGTGACAATTCTACTAGAACAAGATTCAGTTTTGCATCAGCATGCAATTTGTTAGGACTTGAAGTACAGGATTTAGAAGAAGGGAAATCACAGATAGCACATGGCGAAACAGTCAGAGAAACTGCAAATATGATATCTTTTATGGCAGATGTAGTAGGAATCCGTGATGATATGTACATAGGTAAGGGTAACAAATACATTCGTAATTTTTCTAAGTACGTCAGACAAGGTCATGAAGATGGAATTTTAGAGCAGATACCTACTTTAGTAAATCTCCAATGTGATATAGATCATCCAACACAGACAATGGCAGATTTACTCCACCTGATTCATCATTTTAATGGGATTGATAATTTGAAAGGCAAGAAAATAGCTATGACATGGGCATATTCTCCTTCTTATGGGAAACCACTTTCTGTTCCTCAAGGAATAATCGGGTTAATGACTCGTATGGGAATGGATGTAGTTCTAGCTCATCCAAAAGGATATGAAATAATGTCAGATATTGAAGGCATAGCTAGTAATAATGCAAAAGAATCAGGTGGAACATTCACTAAAACAAATTCCATGGAAGAAGCTTTTAAGGATGCAGATATTGTTTATCCAAAAAGCTGGGCACCTTATGTAGCTATGGAAAAAAGAACAGAATTGTACGGTCAAGGTGATATGAAAGGTATAGATGAACTTGAGAAACAATTGTTAGCTCAGAATAAAGAACATATTGATTGGCAGTGTACAGAAGAATTGATGAATACAACCAAGAATGGTAAAGCGTTATATATGCATTGTTTGCCAGCAGACATAACAGATATCAGTTGTAAATCAGGGGAAGTTGCTGGATCTGTATTTAATCGCTATCGTTCTCCATTGTATAAGCAGGCAAGTTACAAACCATATATTATAGCATCAATGATTTTACTCAGTAAAATAAAAGATCCCGCTGAGTTATTTGATAAACTCAGTAAAAACCCTACTAAACGTAAATGGGATTAATGTAATCGTACGAGGAGGGAATAAATGAGTATTGGAAAAAGTATTAAAAGAGTAGATGCTTTTGAAAAAGTTACTGGACGTGCACGTTATACAAATGATTATTTATTGAATAATGCACTTATCGCAAAAGTACTTCATAGTACTATCGCTAATGGAATAGTTAAAAAAATTGATATAAGTGAAGCATCAAAACTTCCAGGAGTAATAAAAATAATAACATGTTTTGATGTTCCAGACATTACATTTCCCACATCTGGGCACCCTTTGTCACTAGATATACATCATGCAGATATTGCAGACAGAAAATTACTTAATACAAGAGTCAGATATTATGGTGATGATATAGCTGCTGTTATAGCTAAAAGTGATCTGATAGCTACAAGAGCAATAAGATTAATAAAAGTAGAATATGAAGAATATGAACCTATAATGTCAATAGATGCAGCATTAAAACAAGGGGCCAGACCTATCCACAAAAATTTTCCTAATAACATTTTAACTCACTCTAACTATCAAATAGGTAATTATGATGAAGCAATAAAAGAAGAAGGTCTGATACTTATTGAAGGTGAATACATAACTCCTATGGTAAAACATTGCCACATGGAAGCTCCAATATCTTATGCATATGCTGAAGCCGGTAAAATGGTAGTTGTAACTTCAACTCAGATTCCTCATATAATAAGAAGAATAGTTGGGCAGGCACTAGGAATAGGCTGGGGCAAGATTAGAATCATCAAGCCTTATATTGGTGGTGGTTTTGGAGACAAACAAGATGCTCTCTACGAACCACTCAATGCTTATTTATCTTATATAGTTGGTGGAAGATGTGTAAAACTAAACATTTCTAGAGAAGAAGCTTTTGTTAATACTCGAGTACGTCATGCCATGAAAATCAAAATTAAAAGTTATGTAAGACCGAATGGTCGTTTTGTAGCAAGAAAGATAGAGGTATATGGCAACAAAGGTGCTTATGCATCTCATGGTCACAGCATTACTTCTAAAGCTGGAAATGCCAGTAAACAGATATACAATGATGAAAAAGCCATAAAAGGTGATATGTATAGTGTATTTACCAATATGCCAGCATCTGGAGCGATGAGAGCATATGGGATACCACAAATTACATTTGCCCTTGAGTCACATATTGATGATATTGCCAGGAAGTTGGATATTGATGTAGTCAATATCAGAAAGCTAAATATGATGAAACCTGATTATGAAGATAATGGTATTAAATGTTACAGCTATGGGCTTGATGAGTGTATCGAAAAAGGCAAAGAATATATTGAATGGGATAAGAAGATAGAAGAATATAAACATCAGACAGGATTAATACGTAAAGGTGTAGGAATGGCCATATTCAGTTATGCGACAGGTGTCTATCCTATATTGTTGGAAACTGCTTCTTGTAGGCTTGTACTTAATCAGGATGGTTCTGTTCAAGTACAAATGGGTGCTACTGAAATAGGTCAAGGTGCAGACACTATATTTACACAAATGATAGCAGAAGTACTTGATATTCCTGTACAGAATGTACATCTAGTAACAACTCAAGATACTGATGTAACACCTTATGATTCAGGAGCTTATGCCTCAAGACAATCATATGTTTCAGGAATGGCTGCTAAAAAAGCTGCTCTAGAATTGAAAGAAAAGATTATAGAACATGCCAATTTTATGTTGAAACTACCTATGGGAAGTCTTGAACTGAAAAATAGTATGATTGTTAATAAAGAAAATGGTGATATTCTAGCATCTTTAGAAGAAATTGCTACACATGCACTTTATAATGTGGAAAAATCCGTTCATATTACAGCTGACGTAACTAATCAATGTAAATCGAATACATTCTCATTTGGAGCATGTTTTGCAGATGTTGAGGTCGATATGGCAATTGGAAAAATTAAAATTAATAAAGTAATCAATGTTCATGATTGCGGTAAAGTACTTAATCCTCAACTTGCCGCAGCTCAAGTTCATGGTGGAATGAGTATGAGTTTAGGTTATGGATTAAGTGAACAGATGTTGTTCAACGAAAAGACAGGTAAACCTCTCAATAATAACTTCTTGGATTATAAATTACCTACTGTTATGGATACACCGCATCTTGAAGCACAATTTGTTGATACTTATGATATATCAGGTCCTTTTGGTAATAAAGCTCTAGGTGAACCACCTGCAATTCCTGTTGCACCAGCTATAAGGAATGCTGTTTATCATGCCACAGGTGTTAATTTTAATATTATACCACTGACACCACAGAGGCTTGTGGAAAGGTTTATTGAGGAAGGGCTTATTTAATTAGTATTGATTATGATTTATTAATTCATTGAGAAGGGAGAGTTAGTATGTATGATATTGAAAGGATATATCAGGCTTCTTCGGTAGATGATGCGGTTAAGCATTTGTTGGAGGATGAAAGTGCTCTCGTTATTGCGGGAGGGAGTGATATACTTGTCAAGATACATAGTGGAAAATTAGCTGGGTGTTCTTTGGTTAGTATTTATGGGATAGATGAGCTTAGAGGGGTTTCTATTAATGGTGATGGTAGGATTAAGATAGGACCTTTAACTAGTTTTTCACATATAACTAATGATGAGATCATTAAGAAATATGTTCCTGTATTGGGGGAAGCGGTTGATCAGGTTGGAGGACCTCAGATAAGGAATATAGGGACTATTGGTGGTAATGTGTGTAATGGGGTTACCAGTGCTGATAGTGCTTCAACGTTATTTGCGTTGAATGCTAAAATTGAGATAACTGGAGAAAAAGGCAAGAAGATAATTCCTATATCAGATTTTTATCTAGGACCTGGTAAAGTTGATTTGAAGAAAGGTGAGATATTAACAGCAATATATATAGATAAAGAAGACTATGAAGGGTATACGGGATGCTATATTAAGTATGCCATGCGTAATGCGATGGATATTGCAACTATAGGATGTGTTGTTATATGTAAGTTAGATAATAATAAGTCATGTATTGAAGATGTTAGATTGGCTTATGGTGTTGCTGGACCAATACCCATGAGATGTCCAAAGACTGAGGAGTCTATCAAAGGTATGAAGATAAGTGATACAATGTTTGAGAAATTCGGTTCTATGGCAGTAACAGAAGTCAAACCTCGAGATTCATGGAGAGCTTCAAAAGTATTAAGGCTCCAACTTGCAAAAGAATTAAGTAAACGTGCATTAAAACAAGCAATAGACAAATGGGAGGTTATATAATGGCTGATATCATTTTGAATTTTACAGTAAATGATGAACCAAGACATCTATTAATAGATGATAGGGATTCACTTGCTAATGTGCTTAGGAATCAACTTCATCTCACAAGTGTCAAAAAAGGTTGTGAAGTTGGTGAATGTGGAGCTTGTACTGTCCTTATTAATGGGGAAACTTTTGATTCATGTATATATTTAGCTATGTGGGCAGAAGGGAAAGAAATACGTACACTTGAAGGATTAATGGATGAAAATGGTAATATCTCCGATATACAACAAGCTTTTATAGACGAAGCTGCTGTTCAATGTGGATTTTGCACACCAGGATTTATTATGTCAGCAATGCCTATTATTGAAAGTGATGAAGAATATACTAGAGAAGAAATAAAGAAACGTTTGGCAGGTAATCTTTGTCGATGTACAGGATACGAAAATATAATTAATGCAATAGAAAAAGTAAAAAAAATAAGAATGGAAAAACAGAATATCTGATTATAGGAGGTAGCAAAATGGAAAGTAAATATAAAGTAATTGATCTAACTGTTAATGAAAAAAGATTAGAAAATGTGGTTAAAAGAGCCAAAGACAGAGGTATAATCATACCTACCTTAGCACAATTGAAAGATCCAACTTTAATACCTGATGATATAAAAGATAAATTACAAAATGTTGGTCTATGGGACCTTAATCCGTTGAATCTTTATAGAATAGGTTGGCACAATGAAACAAAGGATATGGGTGGTTTATTTAAAGATGTCAATTATATGGTTCTTCCTACAGAAATAACTGGTGTAAAAGCTAAAATAATAGCTTTATGTGGAAAATGGTTTCCAACAGGTTCTCATAAAGTAGGAGCAGCTTTTGGTTGCCTTGTACCTAGACTGGTAACTGGACAATTTGATCCAACTAAGCAAAAAGCTGTTTGGCCTTCTACTGGTAATTACTGTAGGGGTGGAGCTTATGATTCAGCTTTACTTGCTTGTGAATCTATAGCAATATTGCCAGAAGGTATGAGTAACGAAAGATTTGAATGGTTAAAAAATGTTGCAGGTGATACTATCGCAACACCTGGTAGTGAAAGTAATGTGAAAGAAATTTTTGACAAATGTTGGGAACTCAGGAATTCAGGTGAAGATCTAATGATTTTCAATCAATTTGATGAATTCGGCAATTATCTATGGCATCATGAAGTAACAGGTAAAGCAATAGAAGAAATACTTGAAGTTGAAATGGATAAAAATAGTAGATTCGCAGGATACATAAGTGCTACTGGTTCTGGCGGAACTATCGCTGCTGGAGATTACCTTAAAAAGAAATATCCAACAATGAAAATAGCAGCTAGTGAAGCTTTACAATGCCCAACAATTTATAGTAATGGTTATGGTGAACACAGGATAGAAGGAATAGGAGATAAGCATGTACCATGGATACATAATGTTAAAAATACTGATGCAATCATTGCTATAGATGACGAAGCCCCAATGAATTGGATTAGAATGCTTAATGAACCAGAAGGACATAAAGTCTTAAAAGAAAATGGAGTAAGCGATGAAATTATTAATCAGTTGGATCTAGTTGGAATATCGGGTGCTGCTAATATTATATCTGCTATTAAATTTGCTAAGTACTTCGAGTTAACCGAAGAAGATGTATTAGTTACTGTTTTAACTGATTCCATTGACATGTATAAGAGCAGATTGATTGAACTTAATGAAGAAAGAGGAAAATTTACTTCTTATGATGCTTATGGTGTAATGGAGAGATATTTTAAAGGTATTGATACTGATTACTTTAAAGAACTTAATTATAGAGACAGAAGAACAGTTCATAATCTTAAATATTATACTTGGATAGAACAACAAGGCAAAACATATGATGAGATATTGGAACAATGGTACAATGATGCATATTGGACTAATATAACTAGTCAAGTAGATAAATTAGATATTTTAATAGAAGAATTCAATGAGAAAGTTAGGAAAGCTTAATAAAGAAGGTAATGCTATGTATGATTTAGGAATAATAGGCGGTCAATTATATATTGATGGACAATATATCAATGAAAATCTATATATAACAGATGGAAAAATCGAGAAAATTACTGGTGATATATTAGATTGTAAAGAGAGTTACAGAGCAGATAACAAGAAAGTATTTCCTGGATTCATTGACCCTCATGTACATTTTGAGTTGAATGTAGGTAATTATACATCATGTGATGATTTCTATACTGGTTCTGTTAGTGCAGCTTATGGAGGAATAACTACTTTTATTGATTTCCTTGATCCCATAAATAATGCTGATGAATTAGAAGCATCTTTTAATAAAAGGAAAGCGTTGGCTGAAAAGAGTGTTATAGACTATTCTTTTCATGTAACCATCAGTAATCCAGTTAATCAAATTAAAAGTATAGTTGATGAAATGAAAAGATTACATTTGCCGACTGTCAAATTGTTTACAACTTATTCGGAATCAGATAGAAGGACTTATGATAATGAAATAATTGAATTATTAAGAATGACTAAAGAAAATGATATATTGGTATTAGCACATATTGAAAATGATGATATGATTGATCTTGATGAAAATAATAAAGTAGCTGATTTACCTATTAGCAGAAGTTCTGATGCTGAATTAAAAGAAGCATTAAAATTAGCAAGATATACAAAAGAATATGATGGCCGGTTATATATGGTCCACTTAAGTAGTGGAAATACATTAAAGGCTCTATTAGAAAATCATAAGGATATACTTAATAGAGATTTCTTGATTGAAAGCTGTCCACATTATTTTAATCTTACTTCTGAGGAATACCATAAGGAAGACGATTATCTCTATACTATGGCTCCACCGCTTAGAAGTAAAAGAGAATTAGAATTATTAAGAGAGAACTTTGCTTATATAAATACAATTGGTACAGATAATTGTCCATTCATGAAAGAAGAAAAAAATAAATCGACATTAATTGAAATACCTATGGGTATTGGTTCTATAGAACATTCTTTTAACATAATGTATAGTATTTTTAAAGATAGCGTAATTGATAAAATGACTATTAATCCAGCTAAGATTCATGGATTATACCCTAAAAAAGGTGTTTTATCAGAAGGTTCAGATGCTGATATAGTTATTTATAATCCTTTGGCTGAATATACAATAGGTGATGATCACTCTGCATGTAATTATAATGTTTATGAGGGTAAAAAAATTAATGGCAGAATTGAATCAACTATAAGTAGAGGTAAATTCATTATTAAAAATAATAAATTCATGCGTGGTCATGGTCAATATATCACTAGATCTATGACATAAAAATTATTCATAAAAGCTGTTTTATAATATCATCAAGGAGGAAATCATGTCAAAAGTTAATAAAGTTAAAGTAGCAAGGGGAGATAAAAAGGCAGAATTAGTTCTTAAGGATTGTAATATAGTGAACGTTTTTAATTGTAATATAGAAAGAGCAGATATTGCAATAGAGCAGGGTGTTATTGTAGGTGTTGGCGAATATGAAGGAATTAAAGAAATTGATGTAGATGGAAGATATGTCTGCCCTGGATTCATAGATGGACATGTGCACATCGAATCATCTTTGTTAACACCACCTGGGTTCGCTCAACTAGTTGTGGCAAAAGGAACTACAACTGTTATTGAAGATCCTCATGAAATAGCTAATGTTTGCGGACTTGACGGAATAGATTATATGCTGAAAGCAAGTGAAAAATTACCACTTGATGTACTGGTTATGCTACCATCATGTGTTCCATCAACCAACTTCGAGAATTCTGGAGCAGTTTTATTAGCTGAAGATTTAGGTCTTATGAAAGACAAGAAAAATATTTTAGGATTAGGAGAAGTTATGAATTATCCAGATGTAATATCTGGAAATAAATATGTCTATGATAAATTAGAACTTATGAGAAATAGAATCATAGATGGTCATGCACCAAATGTTCTCGGAAAAAGGTTGAATGCTTATGTAACAGCTGGTGTAATGACGGATCATGAATGTACTAAGGTAGAAGAACTAGAAGAAAAAGTTTCTAAAGGCATGTATGTGCATATTAGAGAAGGTTCAGCAACTAGAAATTTAGAAGAATTAATTAGAGGTGTTACTCCTCAGAATAGTCGCAGAATTCTTTTCTGTACTGATGATAAGCAAGCTTATGATATAGAAAACGAAGGTCATATTAATTATAATGTGAAATTAGCTATTAAAAAAGGAATTAATCCAGTTACTGCAATTCAGATGGCAACTATTAACACTGCAGAGTGTTATGGACTAAAAGGTAAGGGAGCTATAGCGCCTGGATATGATGCCGATATTTTGATATTAAGCCATGAACTTAAAGATATAGCAATAAATGAAGTATACAAAAAAGGTAAGTTAGTAGCAAAGAATGACAAACCATTGTTTGATATTGAAATTTGTAGTGACCCTAGAGTATTGGATACAGTTAAAATAGATGCTATAGATAAAATATCATTGGAAATGCCATTGAAATCTTCAATAGTTAAAGTTATCCAATTGATAGAACATAATATTATAACTAAGAATGTTACAAGAAAAGTAGATGTGGAGAATGATTGTTTCAAGTATAATAGTAAGCTCGATATTCTGAAATTAGCAGTTATAGAAAGACATAAAGGAACTGGAAATGTGGGGCTTGGACTAGTAGAAGGCTATGGTTTGAAAGGCGGAGCAGTTGCCCTTACAATAGCTCATGATTCTCATAATATTATATCAATCGGTGACAATGATAATGATATGAAGGTTGCTGTCAAAGAGCTAAAACGGGTAAAAGGTGGAATTACTATTTGTGCAGAAGGCAAAGTACTAAAAACTTTACCATTAGAAGTTGGAGGACTCATGACTAATTCTTCCATTAAAGAAGTTGGCGACAGGATTAAAGAAATGAATAAGATAGCTATTACAAAAGGAGTAAACCCATCAATAGATCCTTTTTTGACTTTAGCCTTTTTAGCTCTTCCTGTTATACCGGAATTAAAATTGACTGATTGTGGTTTATTTGATGTAGATAAATTTTCTTTCGTAGATATTGAAGAATAGAGTATATAATTAATAATTTCAACTGAGAATCATTTGTTGAAATTTGATATTGAGGTGATATCATTTATGAAGTTTGTTAAGAATTATAGATGTACGTTATGTGGTAGAGAATATAGTAAAAATGAAAAATTATATACATGTCCAGAATGTGGTGAAAAGGGCATTTTGGATGTGGAATATGATTATGATGGATTAAAGAATATTTTATCACAATCATATTTTGATAATAACAGAAATTATTCAATGTGGAGATATAAAGATATAATATCTGTTGAAGACGAATATTTGGATGAAACACTAAGAGTTGGATGGACTCCACTATATAAATCGAAATCATTAGCTGATAAGATAGGTCTGAAAGAATTATATATTAAAGATGAGGGTCTGAATCCAACTGCATCGTTAAAGGATAGAGCTTCGGCTGTTGCAGTTATTAAAGCAAAAGAAGAAGAAAAAAAAACTATAGCATGTAGTTCTACTGGAAATGCTGCTTCTTCTTTAGCGGGAAATGCTGCTAGACTTGGAATTTCAACCGTTATTTTTGTTCCAGAAAGAGCACCTCAAGGGAAATTAGCCCAACTATTAATATATGGAGCGAAAGTTATATCCGTGAAAGGAGACTATAAAGAAACTTTTGAATTATCCAAAAAAGCTATTGACCATTGGGGTTGGTATAATCGTAATGCAGCTATAAATCCTCATCTTGTAGAGGGTAAAAAAACTGTAGCTATGGAAATAGCAGAGCAACTAAGATGGCATGTTCCTGATTGGGTAGTTGTATCTGTAGGTGATGGCTGTACAATCGGAGGGGTTTATAAAGGTTTTTATGATTTATTTCAAATTGGATTGATTGAAAGAATTCCCCGAATACTAGGTGTCCAAGCAGAAGGCTGCTGTCCTTTCTATACATCTTACAAGGAAAATGAACCTTTACGACCTGCTAAAGAAAATACAATAGCTGACAGTATATCTGTAGGAGTACCTAGGAATCCTGTCAAAGCTATGAACGCTGTTAGTAAATCAGGAGGTTCTTGGATAACTATCTCAGATACTGCTATATTAGAAGCTATGAAGTTACTGGGGTCTACAGAAGGAATATTTGGTGAACCAGCAGGTGTAGCAGGTCTAGCTGGTTTAATAAAAGCACTTAATGAAAATGTTATTTCTAATGATGAAAGTGTTTCTATTATTGTAACTGGTAATGGATTAAAAGATGTAAAAAATGCTTTAGCAGCAGTGGAAGCTCCGATAATATGTAATCCAGATATTAATCAACTAAAAAAATATTTAAGTGGGTTGCAATAATAATATTTATAATTATAATGTTTAGTATAAGGAAAATTTAGTATTATAATTATTACTATAACTTAATAATGCGAATATAGGAGGTGTGATATGACTAATATTAAAGCTTTAAAGGGTCATATCATCTATACTAAGGTAAAAGATACTTTTGAAGTACATGAAAATAGTTATATAGTCATTGATAATAAAAAGGTCGTTGGTATTTTTAAAGAACTTCCTGATATATATAAAGACATATCAATAATAGATTATGGTCATAATGCTATAATAATACCATCATTTATTGACTTACACATTCATGCACCTCAATATCTACAGATGGGTATAGGACTTGACCTTGAATTAATAGAATGGTTGCAACAATATACTTATAGAAATGAATCATTATTTTCAGATGTTGATTATGCAAAAAAGATATATCCAACATTTGTAGATAATTTATATAATGAAGGTACACTACGTTCTTGCATTTTTGCAACTATACACAATGAAAGTAATAAGATATTATTGGATGAACTGAAAAAGAAAAAGCTTTCTGCCTATGTTGGAAAAGTAAATATGAATCAGAATGCACCTAATGATCTTTTACAGTCTGCTGAATGTTCTTATGAAGAAACAAAAAGTTTTATTGATTATTTTACAGAAGATTTAATAAAACCTATTATCACTCCTAGATTTGCACCATGTTGTACTAGTGAATTACTAGCAAAATTAGGAAAACTGTCTATGAAACAAGAGCTTCCAGTTCAAACACATTTGGCAGAAAATAAAAAAGAAGTAGAGTGGGTGAAATCTCTCTTCCCAGACAGTAAAAATTATTCTGACGTTTATAAAAAATACAATTTATATGGTAATCAAAAAACACTTTTAGCTCATTCTATATATCTTTCTGATGAAGAAGTTGCTATGGCAAGTAATAATGACAATGTATATCTTGTCCATTGTCCTGATTCTAATGGTAATTTAACTAGTGGTATTATGCCGGTTACAAATTATTTAGATAAAGGAATTAAAGTCGGATTAGGTTCAGATATTGGTGCTGGACATAAAATGAGTATGCCAAGTACCATAACAAGTGCTGTTCAATATTCTAAGTTAAGGCATGTATTTAGAAATGAAGAACGTGTGTTAAGTTTATCAGAAGCATTTTATTTAGCTACAAATGTAAATGGTAGTTTCTTTGGTAAAGTCGGTAGTTTTGAAAAGGATAATTTTTTTGATGCTTTAGTTATTAGAGATCCCGATCCTCTTGTTAATTATCTGAAACCTATAGAGAAATTGCAGAGATTTTTATATAATGCTAGTAGTAATAGTATTGTCGAGAGGTATTTAGAGGGAGAAATTATTTAAAATCATTATTATAAATAATAAAGAACCAAACTATATAAGTGAACTACCGAAGTTTTTAATAAATAGGTAGTTCACTTATATTAGGTTTAAGAATTTTATATTATATTGTTGATTATCACTAACTGAATAAATTAATTATCTATTGTATCTTTTATATAGAATAGTATATATTCAATTAACAAATTGAATTGAAGAGACATTTCTAAGTCCTGGTAGTAACATATAATCATTACGAGTACCAGTTACTAGTATTTTTTCCCCAAGTGCATTAGGATTATTGAGTGGACTAAATTCATCTCTCATACTTGATTCTAATTTAACAGCTATAGTTTGAGCCCCAGAATCATTGGTATCTGCAACTTTTATAGCATATATACTGTTAAGGTCAGAAACTATATATCCTGTTAGAGTAACTTCTGTACCATTAGATTCATTAAGTGCTTCTGCAACAGTTAAGGTATTTTCATCACCGCCGGAATCAACAAATTCTATAGAGGTAACATTTTTTAGTCCAGGAAGTAACATATAATCATTACGAGTACCAGTAACTAAAACTTTACGACCTAGAGCATCGGGATTATTAAGTGGACTGAATTCATCTCTCATATTGGATTCTAGCTTGACAGCAATAGTTTCGGCTTGAGAGTCATTAGTATCCGCAACTTTAACAGCATATATACCATTAAGGTCAGAAACTATATATCCCGTAAGAGTAACCTCTGTACCATTAGATTCATTAAGAGCTTCTGCAACAGTTAAGGTATTTTCATCACCGCCAGAATCAGCAAACTCTATAGAGGTAACATTTTTTAATCCAGGAAGTAACATATAATCATTGCGAGTACCAGTAACTAGAATTTTACGACCTAGAGCATCGGGATTATTAAGTGGACTGAATTCGTTTCTCATATTGGATTCTAGCTTGACAGCAATAGTTTCGGCTTGAGAGTCATTGGTATCAGCAACTTTAACAGCATATATACCATTGAGGTCAGAAACTATATAACCTGTAAGTGTAACTTCCATACCATTAGGTTCATTAAGAGCTTCTGCTACAGATAAAGCTGACGGTTGTGGACTATCTATAATTGGTGTTGTTTGACCATTAACTACATCATATGTACCAGTATAATCGTTTTTTAATATTCCATCAGTACCATATAGTGATAATGTTATGCCTGTATCTTCTTTAACTGCTATAGTTACTTGATTAGAAGAGTCTATTTGTGCAGTTCCCAAAATAACTCCATCTTTAGATGCAACTACTATCTCCCCAATATTACCTGAAATATTACCTTGTAAGTATCCATAACCAGTTGATAGGGCTGTAACAGTTTTAGTATCTTTATTGGCACCATCAACCTTTATTCTAATCTTAACTGGAGGATTAGCTACTGAAACTATTCTGGCAGTAACTGCTGTTGGCAAAGGAACAGGTACAGCATTATATCCAGAAGAAGTCCAAGAACCATTTATATAAAGCTGGCCTTGCTGACTACCACCATCAAGATAAGCACCGAATAGTGGATTAGTAGCATCACCTGTTATTGATATGGCAAAAGGTTCGTTTTCATATACATATGTTGGATATAAAGCAAATGAAGCAGAATCACTGGAGCCACCTGATGAAGGATAAGGTGCACCAAAAGAACCATCAGCAAATGAGTCAGTATTCCATGGATCATATCCACCAGATGGGTTAGTCCAAGGTTCAGATTGTTGTTCTGCTGTTTCTATGGTCGACATTGGATTAGGAGTTGGAATACCAGCAGAATGATTGACTCCATCAAATCCTATATAATTTTCTTGAGTCGCAAGCCAATTCACAATATTTATGCTAAGTGTCGCAGCATGTCCAGTATCATTCCAACCAGGCCATGTGGATTTTGTTGATCCAGTATCTTCTCTAAAATATTTTGGTGTAGAATCTTCGATTGGTGAAGAATCTCCAATAAAAGCTGCTTTTCCTAAACTTGGTTTTGAAATAGCTACATAAGCTCCTTCATCTTCACCACCATAGTATAGACCTGTATCTGCTGCATGAGACCATGGAGTAGGGTTATCGATAGATGAAAAATATACAAGCCCTTTTGCTTTGGTTCCATCAACTATTGATAAAGTGGATCCAGCTGCCATAAGTATTGGATCTACACCTTGTGTAATACCTTCCGAATATGTTGGAGTTTTAATAGAAGAGACGCCATCTAAACAATTTATAGCATTAAATCTAAATCTTAAGCCGAATGTTTCAGATAGCCAACCTGCATTAGCTAATCCAGGGTTTCTCATATCTCCATATTCTGTACTCATGTTGTAAGTTTGATCAGTGGATCTATTATATCCATTATATACTTCTGTTGAATCCCATGTGTTAAGGTTCCTATCTGCATTATAATGATCTGAAATAAAGTATATACCTTTTCCTGAATCTACGAATTGTTCTAAAGCATCATATTCAGATATCATAAGTGGTCTATTTGATTCAGCCATTACAAAAACATCTGCATTACTAATTGCATTATAAGTGATAACACATTCATTTAGAGCAACATTACCAGATTGTCTATCGTCGTAATATCTGATACATCCGTCATTGTTTTTATCAATACCTCGATATTCTCTTACAGTATATCCCTCGTTAACTAATGCATCGGCAAAGCTAGAAAAAGCCCCGTCAATAACCCAATCAGCATTTCCGGATGTACCACCGTGTGAAGTGTCGAACAAAACAAGTTTGCCATTATCATTAGTTGGAGAAGGTGTTTTTGCAGGTATGATGTTGTTCCAGTCGTATTGTGTAGTTGCAGCATTTGCTGATAAATGTGTTAATGTTTGATTTGGAATAAAATATGATGTCAATAGAAGTGTTAAAACTAGTGTCCAAAGAAGTTTTGAGAACTTAGAAGAATGCTTAAACATAAAACTAATACCTCCTTGATTTATTTTAAATTTTTGGACATACTATAGTTTATTAATACATTAGATTATTTAGTATTTTTTTGCAAACATTATATATTCATTATATAACAAAACATCTTAACTTTCAATTCGCTTATGTTGCAATATTAAAACTTATAGTTTTGTTTTAAATTGCTGTAGTATGAATAATATAAAAATAACATGGGAATTAGTAGATAGAATTAATAATAGATATGTTTCTAGTGGTTTTAACAAGAACATATCTATTTCTATTATTTGGATGTAATATATTTAAATTAAAGGGAAAATAATTGAGTTAATTAATATTTAGCTCACTTTTTCTTAGAAAGTTGGTATCGCAGTCATTTATTGTATCAATGTCAGGAGCTATAACGTAAAGAAAGACCGTACATTTCTTTTCATCAAAATATTTTACATAAATCCTACTTTTGAATTTTGTTACAGGAAAGTCTTGTTCCTCATTATATTTAGCAGGTGGTTTACCATATTGAATATACGCTTGGTAATTCTTTTTATACTTATGATTATGTCCGTGAGTAGTTACTGTAGCATCAATTAATACCCAATCTTTATAATTAATAAACTCATTTATTTGTTTGACACTATCTATTTTATAATCCTCCACAGGGTCATATAATCCAAATCCTGCCAAAACAAGTTCATTGATATCAAATGTTCCTGGCAATATCGCTTCTTCAATATCGATTTCACCATTATCATTAAATCCGAATTTATGATTTGTATTTTCCAGTTCTTTTACAAAATAAGAACCATAGAATGCGCCATAATAATCCGAATTAGGATTATATATTGATGAAGCACCATTAAGATATTCAAATGCCCCGAAATTGTATAATACAGTGAAATTCATATCCCTATCAATAAAATCAGAAAAACCTTTGTCGTCATTGAATGTCATAACAAATGGATACCAATCTTTTTCATTTGTAGATAGTCCTCCAGGCATGTTAATATCTATATCAATATTTTTTGTGAAACTATCTTTTTCACATATATAACTATATATTTTCATTACACATATGCTTTTCACAAATTGAAAAAAAGGACTGATGATGAATAAAATTATTACTATACATATAATTAATTTTTTAATAATTGGCTTCATAGAAAATCTCCTTACTATGATAAATAATGCTATGATAAATTATGTTTTCTAAAAATCATTATAATTATTCCTATAACCAATACTATAAAATATAATGTAACAAACAATAGTAAAAAGTCATTTGAAATACCTCCTTTTTTATGCTCATAGTATAGCATTATCTTAGGTTGCATTCTAGCAAATAGACTTGAAATATCCGCAACTACTAGTTGCATAATCATTGAATAAGTTGAATAGAAGCTTATTTATTTATTAATTATAACGATTAAGTAACCAATATACAACTTTTGTTATAAATCATTGTATTTATAATTTTTTTTATTCAGTAGTGAGTAATATTATTATTGTCAATTCATTTTTAATAGATAAAGTATAATATTTATTAGATAATGAAAAAAAGGTTAAAACCCAGTATCTAACTGTGTCTTAACCTTTAAATGCGGATGAAGGGACTCGAACCCTTACGATGTCACCACCGGTAGATTTTGAGTCTACTGCGTCTGCCGGTTCCGCCACATCCGCTTGTTCATCTGACGCTCATAAATATTAACACATCCCAAAAGAAAAATCAATAACTTTTTAGAAAAAATTTCAAGTTTAAAAATTCTGTTAATATAAACTGTGTTGAAAAATATCTTTACATATCTATGATTTTTGTTACAATATGGGTAGTACGATAATTTAGTGATCTGTAATATGAATAGATAACGGTACCAATATATAAATTAGAAAATATGATGAGGTTAAGGGTTTTTATGAGAGGAGGTAAAATCTAAAGATGGCACAAGATATTGAAAAGACCATTATAAAAAAAGCAAAAAAAGGAAACAAAGATGCATTTGAAAAATTAGTAATGAATTATGAAAAGAGAGTATACAATATTGCTTATCAAATGTTTGGGAATGAACATGATGCTAATGATATGTCTCAAGAAGTTTTCATAAAAGTATATAAATCTCTAGATAAATTTAACTTCAAATCTTCTTTCTCAACTTGGATACACAGAATAACAGTTAATACTTGTATAGACGAATATAGGAAAAAGAAAAAAAATTATCAGGTTGAATCTATGGATGAAACTATGGAACAACAAGATGGTACAGTACATAAACAATTTGTTGATAAAAGTTTAACACCTGAAGAAAAAGCAATTAAAAATGAAAATGTTAGGTTTATAAGGGAATCCATAGACGAATTAAAAGAGGAACACAAAATGATCATAATACTAAGAGATATAAAGGGGTATTCTTATGATGATATCGCAGATATACTAGATATTTCCATAGGAACAGTAAAATCACGTATATCTAGGGCTAGAGCATCATTAAAGAAAATAATTAAAGAAACTCAGGAACAAAATATTAATTTCTACGTCTAATTAAGTGAAAGGAGGGCATTAAAATGAATTGTGATAAAGTATTAGATATAATATCGTTATATATTGATGAACAATTATCTACGAAAGAAAAAAAAGCGTTTGAAGAGCATATTGCAAGTTGTAATAAATGTAAAGAAGAACTTGATTTTATGCAGAATATCATCAATGATGTTAACGATTTAAATGAAGATAAAGAATTGCCAAAAGATTTCCATAAAAATCTAATGGTTAAAATAGATAACACAAATGCAGCTAAAAAGAAGATTGAAAACAAAATAACTAAGCTTAACAAATTCAAAAAGTATTATACAGCAGTTGCAGCAGCATTTGTAGTAGTTGTTATTTTTGGGTTGATTAGGATGAATAATACTGATATGTATACCAGTGATGGATTACATTTTGATAAACAATCTGTAGTTGAAGAAAGTACTGAAAATGATAAAAAACCTCTAGAAAATGTTAAAGACAATCCAAAAACATTTTCAGTAACTGATAAATCAGTTTCCACAGATAATGATACCGATGTTAATGAAAGAGAACAAAATCAGAGTATAAAAGGAAATAAAGAATTACCTCAAACTACAAAAACAGTACCGAGAAGTATTGAGCCTAGCAATGAAAATAGTGAATCTGTCAATATTGAATTTAATGAGAATAATGAGGATAATATTAAAGCTGAAAATCAACAAATATTATCTATGGATGGAAAAGAAAAAAATGGAGAAACAAAAATTGTTAAAACAGACAAGGATGAATCAAATAATGATACCGTTGATGAAATATCCAATGCCGAAAATGCGAATAATAGTAAATCTGATGATTATGGTAATAATCAAAATGAATCAAACAAGAAAACAGGGGTTAATTGGTATGTAAGTAGTATCATAGTGATTTCATTAATTATTGTATTATTTTTACCGTTATTAATTATAAAAAATATAAAGAATAAATTAAATAGATAGATAGATCAAAAGGGCAAAGAATGATTATTCTTTGCTTTTTTGTTCATATTCATTGTTTATTAAGTATTGATTTGTTATAATAATTTATAGTATTATAAAAAAATATATAAAATTAAATAACCCAACTTTTCCACCTTGAATTTAATGCAGAACTCTATTTTTATTCTGCAAAGCCTTTTAATTAGCTTGCTAGAATAGAATTATTGAAGTGGAAAAGTTGAGTAAATAATAAATAAGGATGAATAAAATATGAGTAATGAAAAAGTACTATTAGTTGATGGAAATAGTATTATGAATAGAGCTTATTATGGATTACCTTTATTATCTAATTCAGAAGGTATGTATACTAATGCGGTTCTAGGTTTTATAAATATACTATTAAAAGTTATAAAAGATGAAAATGCAACTCATTTAGGTGTTGCTTTTGATTTGAAAGCACCTACTTTCCGACATGATAAATATAAAGAATATAAGGGTAATAGAAAAGGAATGCCTGATGAACTTAGGATGCAGATGCCTGTGATAAAAGAAGTCTTAAAAGCTATGAATATCAATATCTATGAAATGGAAGGTTATGAAGCTGATGACATTCTTGGTACATTAGCTCACAAAGCCCAAGAATCTGGACTAGATACAACAGTTTTATCCGGTGATAGGGACTTATTGCAATTAGCAACGGATAGGGTAAAGATTAGTATACCTAAGACTAAAAAAGGTACAACCACTGTGGAGAATTATTTTGAAAAAGATGTAATTGACTTATACAGTGTTACTCCTACAGAATTTATTGATTTAAAAGGACTTATGGGTGATGCATCAGATAATATTCCTGGAGTACCAGGTATAGGTGAAAAAACAGCAATCAAGATAATATCAAAATATCATTCTATAGAAGAGGCCTATGAGAATGTTGACGAATTAAAACCTCCTAGAGCTTCCAAAAACCTTAAAGAAAACTATGATTTGGCTGTTCTAAGTAAAGAACTGGCTACTATTTGTGTAGACTGTAATATAGATTTTGAAAAAGATAATATGGTTATTGACGATATATTTAATGAAGAGACATATAAATTATTTAAAAATCTAGAATTCAAACGCCTTCTAGAAAAATTTGATTCATCTATAGGAGATGATGAGAAGAGTATATTGCCTGTAAATTACAATTCTATAGATACTAAAGATGAATTGAAAAAATTGATATCTAATATATTAGGGAACAAATTATTAGCATACTACATTGTAACTGATAATGATAAGATTATTGGTGTTAGTGTTGCTTATGATAAAGAAAATGCTTATTTCATAAAATGTTTTAATGAATTAGAAAGCACGTATGTTTTTGAACAACTTAAAAATATATTTGAAAATAAAGACATAGTTAAGGTTACGCATGGACTAAAGAGAGACTTGCACATACTTGCAAAATACAATATTAAATGTGAAAATGTGTTATTCGATACTTTTGTAGGAGCATATACCATTAATCCAACAAAAGATACTTACGATATAGATGATATAGCAAGAGAATATCTAGATATAATTATGAAGTCTGAAGAAGAATTATTAGGAAAAGGTAGAAACAAAATTTCTTATCTAAATCTTAGTGAAGAAGAATTGATTAACCATTGTTCAATGCTGTCAGCAATAATATTCTATAGTTATGACATCATTGATAATAAAATTAATGAATTAGATATGCATAAATTATTTTATGAAATAGAAATGCCATTGATATACGTTTTGTATGACATGGAATTGTATGGGATAAAAGTAGATAGTGTATTACTAAATGAATATGCTGAAAAATTGGGTAAGATAATTGATCTCTTAGAAAGTGAGATTTATGAACTAGCTGGAGAAACATTCAATATTAAATCTCCAAAACAACTTGGTATCATTTTATTTGAAAAATTGGAATTACCTGTAATCAAAAAAACTAAAACAGGTTATTCTACTGCGGCAGAAGTCCTTGATAAATTAAAGGGAGAACATCCTATAATAAATAAAATAAGTGAATATAGACAACTTACAAAATTAAAATCAACTTATGCAGATGGTTTATTTGATTATATCGGTAAAGAAGATTCAAGAATCCATTCTACTTTTAAACAGACTATTACTTCAACTGGTAGAATCAGTTCTATTGAACCTAATCTGCAAAATATACCAATTAAAATGGAAATAGGAAGAGAAATAAGAAAAGTATTTGTTCCAGAAGAAGATTATGTTTTCATAGATGCTGATTATTCACAAATAGAATTGCGTTTATTAGCTCATTTAGCAGAAGATGAGACATTGATTGAAGCTTATAATGATCATCAGGATATTCATAGACTTACAGCTTCTCAGGTATTTCATATACCTTTTGAAGAAGTAACTAGTTTACAGAGAAGCAATGCAAAAGCAGTTAATTTTGGAATCGTATATGGAATAGGAGCTTTTAGTTTAGGACAAGATCTTCATATCTCAAGAAAAGAAGCACAAGAATATATTGATAATTATTTTAGAAAGTATCCAAGTGTAAAGATATATCTTGATAATTGTATCAGATATGCCAAAAACAGAGGATATTCTTTAACGATGCTCAATAGACGAAGACCAATACCTGAACTTATGTCAAGCAATTTTATGCAGAGATCTTTTGGTGAAAGAATTGCCATGAATACTCCAATCCAAGGTAGTGCGGCTGATGTAATAAAAATAGCTATGATCAATATTAGTAAAAGACTAAAATCCGAAAACTTACGTTCAAGACTGATTCTGCAGATACATGATGAATTATTGATAGAAGCACATAGAGATGAAGTTGACTTAGTGAAAAAATATCTAGTAGAAGAAATGGAAAACGCAGTAGATATAAGTGTTAAATTAGAAGTCGATGTAAATATGGGTATGACGTGGTATGATGTCAAATAATAGTTGGGGCTAAGTATTATATATAGTCTTTATGGAAATATTATTAATTATATTTCTCTATATTCAATATTATATTGATTTAATTAGAAATTTATTTATTGTGTATAAAAATTTGGAGTTGATTTAATGAAAATTATTGGCATAATTGGTGGATGTGGAAGTGGTAAGTCGGAAGTATCTAATCTACTTAAAAATAAATTTAATGCTTATATTATAAATGCTGATAAAGTCGCACATGAAATATTAGAAAAAGATAGTGAAGCGTATAAAAAAATCATTAAATGTTTTGGTAAGAATATTTTGGATAATAATGGTAATATTAATAGAAAAAGGTTAGGAGCAGTAGTCTTTTCTGATAAAGAAAAACTAAAGCTGTTAACTAATATTACTCATCCGTATATTAATGATAATATAATCCAAATTATCAATGATCTTAAAAAAGATAATAAATATAAGTATATAGTTCTAGAAATTACAGCTTTAGGTAAAGGTGAAATTTATTCTTTGATCGATGAATATTGGTATATTTATTGTAATATGAACGTACGATTGGATAGACTATTAAAGTATAGAAATATTTCAGCAGAATCCGCTAAAGATATAATTGGTAAACAACCAACAGATAGTGAATTTAGAAAATATGCAGATGTAGTGATAGATAATAGTAATACTTTAAAATATACTTTTGAGCAAATCAAAGCATATTTGATTAATTAACAGGAGGAAAAATTTAATGAGAAAATTATCTTTATGTATGCTGTTAATAATATTGTGTTTCTCACAACTTGGTGGATGTACTAAAATAACAGATAAGAATACAATAGAAAACACTAAAAATAACGAATCAAGTGAAAATTCCGAAGAAAAATCTGTTGAACCAGTTGCTAGTTTCGGAGGAGAGTTAAAGTTATTAATAAGAAATCCAGCTACATTAAATCCATTACTTAATACAGATAGAACTATCGATCAAATGCTAAAATTAGTTTTTGACCCACTTTTTGTATTGGATGATAATGAAAAACCTGTACCGAATTTGGTTGATTCGTATACTTTATCAGAAGCTGGAACTTCAATAACAATAACCTTGAAGAAAAATATAATGTTTCATAATGGTACTGAATTACACTCTCAAGATGTTGTGTATACCATTAATACATTAAAAGCTGCTCCTGAAGATTCTATATATAAAGTTAATGTCAAAAATTATAAAAGAGTCTCTGCTATAGATAATTATACTTTTAAAATTTATTTTGACCAACCTTTTGCATTTTCTTTATATACAATGAATTTTCCTATAATACCTAGACAGTATTATAAATCTAGTGAAGATAATAGTATGAAACCTGTTGGTACAGGACCATATTCATTTTCTAGCTTTACTACAATGAGAGAACTTAAGCTAGTAGCCAATGAAAATTGGTTTGAAGGAGATGTATATGTTACTAATATCAAAGGCATTATTACAAAAGATGAAGAAAATGATTTGAATGCTTTTGAACAGAATATAGTGGATATGATTAATCCTAAAAAATTCGATTGGCAGGAATATGCAGAAACAAAAGGAGTAGCATTAACTGAATACCCGACTTATTATTATACATTCTTAGGTTATAACTTTAATAATAGAGTATTGAACGATAAAAACATTAGACAATCTATTGCATATGCGATTAATCGAGAAGATATTATCAAGAATGAATTTTTAAATCATGCGTATATAACTGAATATCCAATACATCCTAAATCATGGTTGAATGAAAATGCAGAAACAAAATATAATTATGATAATAAAAAAGCGAAAGACTTAATATCCGCTGCTGATTTTTTGGATACTGATGAAGATAAGATATTAGATAGAAATGTTGATGGAACCAAAGAAAATCTTAGTTTAAGGATATTAGTTAACAACGATAATCCTATTAGACTGAAAATAGCAAATAATATTAAAGAATCCTTAGAAAAAGCAGGATTCGTGATAACACTAGATTCGGTTGATAGAATAACCTATAATCAAAAAATAACTGATAAAGATTTTGATTTATTGTTAGGTGAATGGAAACTTTCCACTATACCTGATTTTACATTTGCTTTCCATTCAACCCAGATTAATAATGGTAATAATTTTATTAGTTATAACAATCCAGAAATGGATAGAATATTACAAAATGTATTTTCAAGTGTAACGGATAATGATTTGTTGAATTCTATTAATGAATTCAAGAATCTATTTTCTGAAGAATTACCTTATTTCAGTTTATTCTTCAGAACATCTGCAATGATAACTAAAGAAAGAGTACAAGGTAAACTTGACCCTTCAATTTATAATAATTATAATGGTATAGAAAATCTATATATTGTAGAATAAAATTTATATATAAAATACTATCAGAGGATTATTTTCATAAAGAATCTAATCCTCTTTTGTTAAAAAAAATATAAAAGTCTAGATTTTTTCCATTTATGTGTTATTATATATTATGTATATGTATGCAAAATATTGATTTACCAATAATATTAAATTGATATAAAGTTCTGTAATAAGCATTTGAGGTGATTTTTAAGCTATGACATCAGAAGAAATATTACATGTTAATGAGTATGTTTTTGGACTTGATATAGGAACCAGAAGTATAGTTGGAATAGTAGGTTGTATGGATAATGATAAGTTTAATGTAATAGGGAATTATACTGCTCTACATAATACACGAGCCATGATAGATGGACAAATCCATGATATTGATAAAGTTGCTGAAACGGTCAATATAGTTAAGACTAAACTCGAAAAGCAAATTGGTTTTAAGCTTAAGAATGTATGTATAGCTGCAGCTGGAAGAGTATTAAAAACATATCAAGTACATGTAGAAGAACAAATGGAGAACAATGAAATAATTAATAAAGACCATATCCATCTTTTGGAATTGATGGCTATGGATAAGGCACATAACATGTTAGATGAAGAACTAAATGACAATAGTGTTTATCATTGTGTAGGATATAGTGTAATAAAGTACTATCTCAATGATTATACATTTTCCAATTTGGAAGGTCATAAAGGTAAAAAAATCGGGGTGGATTTACTTTCTACATTTTTACCACAGGAAGTAGTTGATAGTCTGTATTCAGTTATTGATAAATGCAATCTTAAGATATCAAATCTTACTTTAGAACCAATAGCGGCAATTAATATTGCAATTCCAGAAAGATATAGGTTATTGAATATAGCTTTAGTAGATATTGGTGCAGGTACCTCAGATATTGCCATTACAAAAGAAGGAAGTATCATAGCTTATGGTATGATTCCTATGGCTGGAGATGAAATAACTGAACAAATTGTACATAACTATTTAGTAGATTTCGAAACCGCTGAAAAAATGAAGCTTAAACTCAATAAAGTTAAAACTATAGTATTTAAAGATATTATGGGGATTACACATAAAATAAATTCTGAAGAAATATATAATACAATAAAACCAACAATTGATTTATTGGCTGAAAATATAAGCAATAAGATATTCGAACTCAATGGAGGTAAAACTACCAATGCAGTTTTTTGTGTCGGTGGTGGAGGAAGACTTAAACAGTTTACCAAAATCTTATCAAGTAAGCTTTTACTTCCTAATGAGAGAGTTGCATTAAGAGGTTATGAAGTTCTCAATAATGTATACTTTAAAGATAGAAAATCTAAAAATCCAGAAATGGTTACACCTGTTGGTATATGTCTCAGTGGACTAGACAAGATCAATAATAATTTTATTAATGTTATATTAAATGGTGAAAAACTGAAAGTATTTAATAACAATAATTTAACTTTAGTTGATATAGTTGCTTATAAAGGCTATAATCATAAGAATTTGATATGTAGACGTGGAAAAGATTTAACCTATAAATTGAATGGAACCATAATAAAATTGAGAGGTAGTACTGGAGAACCAGCAATTATACGCGTTAATGAAAAAATAGCAAGTCTCAATCATCCAATAAGTGCGGATGATAATATAACGCTTATTGAAGCGAAACATGGGAAAATGCCATCTTTACTGATTAAAGATATAATAGATAAATATGGAAAATTCAATGTTATCATTAATGATAATAAATTCAATTTTCCATATAAAATAATGGTCAATGATGTAGAAAAAGATAATAGTTATATAATAAATGACCAAGATGATATTAAAATATTTACCGATTATACAATAAAAGATATCATAGATATTACAGATATTAATACTGAAAATAGTTCAATATATGTTAATGATGAATTAAAGTCTCTTAATCATATTGTCAATAGATATGATAAGATTAAAATAGTATTAAATGAAAATACAATAAAAGATGTTAATGATAGTAAAACTAACGAGATTGCTGCTACAATTGAGAATGAAAAAATATCTTTCAATAATAATAATCAAGTAAAAGTATATGTAAATGGAAAAGATATCATATTACAAGGTAAACAATCTTATATTTTCGTAGATATTTTTGATTACATAGATTTCGATTTGAAAAGACCACAGGGTAAAATAGTTTGCCTTATAAATAAAAGAACAGCTTCTTATATGGAAAAGATAAGCATGGGAGATCAAATAGAAGTATATTGGGACAAGTGAGGGGATAGGCCTTGGAACGCACATTAAAATATGAAAAGAGATTTATACATATATATACTATAATAACAGCTATGATTATTATATATTTTGTGATTACTAAATTAACTAATAGGTGCGATAAATTTATTATTCAAGGACTAATTCTAGTTATAGTACTATATATTATTAATATAGTCTTCCATAAATTAGAATATTTTAAGAATATTTATATTTTTTACGCTGTAAAATTGATTCAGCTGATTATAACTTCATTTGTCGTATTTGAAGAAAGTAGATTTCTTACTAATTCTGCATGTATTATGTATATAATGTTATGTGTAGAAGTAATCATTATACTTGGTTTTGAAAATAAATTAATTAGATATAATGCATATGGTTTAGTAATATTGCCATTAACTTTAGCTAGTATTTATAGGGGTATTACAGGTCATTTGACTTTTGTACCAGTTCTTTTCATGTTACAGATTGTCATTGTAGTTATAGGAGTTTATCTAATATTTTATGGTTCTACAGAAGATCTCAAGAATCAGGTAAACATTCAAAAGAAATTATGGTTGAAAGTTAAAAATAAAAATCAAGAGTTGGTAGTATCAGGGAAACAGATTCAACAAGTCCATGATCAATTAGTTAAACAAAAAATGGAACTGGAGAAAGCTAATAAAAGATTAAGTAGATTTACAGCTGAAATGTATATCCAAAATGAAATACTCAGTTATATAAGTTCTGTTTTGGATGTTGATGAATTAATGGAATTGGTTACTGATTCCATATTAGGTGCAATCGGTGTAGATACCTGTTCATTGGTTATTTACGATGTCAATCTTGATACTTATCATTATAAAGTTAAATCTACACACGGTAAAGATTATTTAAAATCATTTGTCAGTATTATGAATACAGGAAAACTGGACAGATACTTCAGCATAAAAGATCCATATATAGATAATGATGTGAGTAAAGGAAAATATGAATTCATATCCAAAAGAGATGTTGGTTCTTTAGTTATAATACCAATACTTAATGATAAAAATACATATGGACTATTGATAGCTGAACATACAGCTACCCAAATGATTAATGAAAATAGTATACAATTTTTTCAGGGAATCGCTAATCAGATTAACATTGCTATCAATAATGCAAACTTATATGCTAAGATGGAAGAAATGGCTAAGAGAGACGGTTTGACATGTGTCTATAACCGAAATTATTTGCAGAAAGCATATAGGGATCTTTATAAAGATGCAGAAACCAATAATAAAGTATTATCCCTTGCGCTTTTCGACATAGACAAATTCAAAAAAGTCAATGATACGTATGGTCATATATTCGGGGACCAAGTTTTGAAAATCATAGCGAACATATCTGAAAAATATGCTAACCAACAAGGTGGTATAGTGGGACGATACGGTGGTGAGGAGTTTGTTGTAATTTTTCCTAACAAAAACTTAGATGAAGCTTATAAGGTCATGGAAGATATACATACTAATATAACAAAGCAAAAAATATCCCATGACGATAAATTGATTAATATAAATATCAGTACAGGAATTTCTTCTTATCCAGAAGTATGTAAAAGCGCCAAAGATTTATTAAAAAGAGCTGACAGTGCAATGTACATTTCAAAAGCTAACGGTAGAGGAAGAATTACTATTGATAATATTGATTTATAATGTATAATATAAGCTATAAACTTTATATGGTTTATGGCTTTATTACTTTCAAAAAATCGTATAATCACTTAATTGTATGATATAAGCGTAATTTAGCAAAGATAATATAAAGATGGGAGATTAGTAATGGCACTTAAATTATGTAGTATAGCTAGTGGCAGTAGTGGTAATTGTATATATGTAGGAACTGATAAAGTTAATTTATTAGTGGATTCAGGTATAAGCCGAAAGAAAGTAGAAATAGGACTGAATGATATAAATATAGATCCTAATACTATAGATGGTATCTTAATAACTCATGAGCATTCAGACCATATTAAAGGTATTGGAGTATTTGCTAGAAAATATAAAAAACCTATATATACTACTAGAAAAACATGGAATGCTACATTAAATTATAGCGCATTAGGGAAAATGCCAGATGATTTGTTTGTTGAAATTTTTCCCAATGAAGATTTTGTGATTAAGGATATGATGATACATCCTTTTAAATCATTTCATGATGCAATTGATCCAGTATGTTATACTTTTAGAAGTGAAGATAAAAAAATAAGCGTTGCAACAGATTTAGGATGTTATGATGAATACATAATAGATAATTTACATGGTTCTAATGTTTTATTTATAGAAGCAAACCATGATGTAAGACTATTAGAGGTAGGAAAGTATCCTTATTTCCTTAAAAAAAGAATTCTTAGTGATGTAGGACACTTGTCAAATGAGAAATCAGGCGAATTAATTTCTACATTATATGACGAAGCTTTATCACATGTGATTTTAGGACATCTTAGTAAGGAAAATAATTTTCCCGAGCTAGCTTATGAATCAGTCAAAACAGTATTATCAAATTGTTCACATATTAATTGTAATGATTTGAATTTATCAGTTGCATCAAGAAACAGTAATTCAGAACTAGTTGTTGTATAAGACAGAAAGGAGTAGTTTAGTAATGAAAAAAGGTATTATAACAGTAGTAGGAAAAGATAGAGTTGGAATTATTTCGGAGGTTTGTGCCTATCTTGCAAAAGATAATATTAATATCCTTGATATATCTCAAACAATCGTACAAGGTTTTTTCAATATGATGATGATAGTAGATGTTAATAATATAACAAAGCCTTTTGGAGAAGTTGTAGATGAATTAGACCAACTTGGAAATAAAATAGGAGTAACTATAAAACTTCAACACGAAGAAATCTTTAATAAGATGCATAGATTATAACTATTATAAATACAACCTGAGAGGATTGAGAATTATACATGATTAATTCATTAGAAGTACTAGAAACGAATACAATGATATTGAAAGAAAATTTGGATGTAAGAACGATAACAATGGGTATTAGTCTTATTGATTGTGCCGACCCTGATATTGATAGATTTAATGAAAATATTTATAATAAAATTACGACTAAGGCTAAAAATCTAGTTAAAGTTGGAGAAGATATTGAGAAAAAATATGGTGTTCCTATTGTGAACAAAAGAATCTCAATAACACCTATAGCTATTGCAGCATCAAGTACTAAGACAGATTCCTACGTTTCTATTGCCAAAACACTAGACAGAGCAGCAAAAGAAGTTGGTGTTAATTTTATAGGTGGTTTTTCAGCTATTGTCAGCAAAGGTATGACAGAAAGCGATAAGAAATTGATTAAATCTATACCAGAAGCTCTTGCTACTACAGAAAGAGTATGTAGCTCAGTTAATGTAGGTTCAACAAAAACCGGAATTAACATGGACGCAGTTAAATTACTTGGAAGTACTATAAAAGAAACAGCAATATTAACTAAAGATAGTGATTCAATAGGTTGTGCAAAATTCGTTGTCTTTTGTAATGCACCAGATGATAATCCATTCATGGCTGGAGCTTTCCATGGTGTTAGTGAGGCAGATGCCATAATCAATGTTGGCGTTAGTGGTCCTGGTGTCGTTAAAAAGGCTTTAGAAACTTGTAGAGGCAAAGATTTTGAAGAGCTATGTGAGACTATTAAAAAAACAGCTTTTAAAATAACTAGAGTTGGACAATTAGTTGCAAAAGAAGCATCTAAAGCTTTAGGTGTTCCTTTTGGCATAATAGATTTATCACTTGCACCAACACCTGCTATAGGTGATAGTATTGCAGAAATTTTACAAGAAATTGGTGTGGATTATGTAGGTGCACCTGGAACAACGGCAGCCCTTGCATTATTAAATGACCAAGTTAAAAAAGGCGGGGTTATGGCATCATCATATGTTGGTGGATTAAGTGGTGCTTTCATACCAGTTAGTGAAGACCAAGGTATGATAGATGCTGTCAATAAAGGAGCTTTAACAATAGAGAAGCTTGAAGCTATGACATGTGTTTGTTCAGTAGGTCTTGACATGATTGCGATACCAGGTAAAACTAAGGAATCTACTATTTCAGGAATGATAGCAGATGAAATGGCTATTGGAATGATTAATCAAAAAACAACAGCTGTTAGGGTTATACCTGTTATTGGTAAAGATGTAGGTGATCAAGCAGAATTTGGTGGATTATTAGGTTATGCTCCATTAATGCCTGTAAATGAGTTTGGATGCGAAAGACTTATTAATAGAGGTGGTAGAATACCAGCACCAATTCATAGTTTTAAGAATTAAAAATGGTTTAATTATAACTTCTCTATCAAAATAAGAGATTTTGGGAAGGTGAGTAAAATGAGTAAAGTTATAGAAGGTCTTGAACCTAAAAGTGTATTTGAATTTTTTGAGAACATTAGTGATATTCCTAGAGGATCAGGGAATGAAAAAGGTATAAGTGATTACCTTGTTTCTTTTGCAAAAGAAAGGAACTTAGAAGTTATACAAGATGAAGAGTTAAATGTTATAATTAAAAAACCTGCAACAAAAGGATATGAAGATTGTCCTACAGTTATTCTACAAGGTCATATGGATATGGTATGTGAAAAGAATTTTGATGTAGAGCATGATTTTCTAAAAGACCCTATAGAATTAGTTGTAGAAGGAGATTTCATTAGTGCTAATGGTACAACTTTGGGTGCTGATAATGGTATGGCAGTAGCTTACTGTCTTGCAATTCTTGACTCAAATAAAATTGAACATCCAGCTCTTGAAATTTTTATAACAACTAATGAAGAAGCTGGAATGAATGGAGCATTAGCGTTAGATCCTGCTAATCTTTCAGGTAAATACCTAGTGAATCTTGACAGTGAAGAAGAAGGGGAATTTCTAGTAAGTTGTGCAGGCGGTCTAAAAACTTATATCGATATTCCTATTAAGAAGGAATCAGCAACTGGAAAGATTGTTAAGATTATGGTTAAAGGTTTGAAAGGCGGTCATTCTGGTAGCGATATTGATAAGAACAGAGCTAATTCCAATCAGTTGATGGGAAGAATTCTATATGCACTTAACACCAAGACAAGTATTCAATTAATTGATATATGTGGTGGTTCTAAAGACAATGCAATACCTCGTGAAGCAATAGCAAATATAGTTATCAATGATGATGATAATAAATTTGATAATATCGTGGATGAAATTGTGAATGAAATCAAACATGAATACAAAACAAGTGATAGCGGACTTACAGTAGTTGTAACAAAAGGAAATGAGGATTCTTATAAAGTAGTTTCTAGAGAAACACTTGATAAACTTATTTTCTTGTTGACATGCTTACCAAACGGAATTCAAACCATGAGTTCAGATATAGAAGGATTAGTTGAAAGTTCTCTTAATCTTGGTGTAGTTACAACTAATGATGACATAATCAAATTAACTTCAGCTGTTAGAAGTTCTGTAGGTTCATTAAAAGAATTAATGAAATATCAATTGGGTTTGTTTGCTAAATATACTAATTCAGAATTTCACGTTAGAAGTGAGTATCCAGAATGGGAGTATAGAAAAGAATCCCAATTAAGAGATATATTTGCTAAGACATATGAAGATATGTATGGTGAAAAACCTTTAATCAAAGCTATCCATGCAGGACTTGAATGTGGTGTATTTGATGCCAAAATTGAAGGTATAGACATGATTTCTCTTGGACCTAACATGTATGATGTACATACACCAGATGAAAAGTTGAGTATATCATCAACTAGAAGAACTTGGGAATTCTTAATAGAAACTCTAAAAAATATAAAATAGAATATAAAAAAATAAGGGATAGGAAAATTCTTATTCCTTATTTTTTATAATTATAAATTTCCTAATACTTAATCTGGTCTATAATCAAAAACAACCTTTTATTTTCTATCAACCTATCATCATAAGTTCTTCTAATATCTTTACAGAACTTATCATATATGTATTATTAGATGTTTTATAATAAATGTAATACATCTACAATCAATAATTTCAAAGATAATATTAATGACATAGTAACAAAAATAGGTTTTATTAATTTTGCACCTTTCTTAAGTGCAAATGCAGTTCCAAGCTTAGCACCAATTATACTACATATTGCAACAGGAATACCATAATAAAAATTAATTTTCATGTTTAAGGCAAATAAGAACAGTGAAGTAATATTACTGAAAAAATTCATTACTCTTGCATTAGCAGCTGCTTTAGTGAATTCAAAACCAAAGAGGCTAATTAAGCCAAACATCAAAAAAGAACCAGTACCAGGTCCAAAGAAGCCATCATAGAAACCAAGAATAAGAGCTAATACTATAAGAAGGAAAATTCTCATTCTAGTAACTTTTTTCAGATTTTCTTTGATTCCTAGTGATTTTGAAAAAAGAGAGTAAACCCCGATGATAAGGACCATTATCAGTATGACACTACTAAGTATTTTCTCATCGATATTTAGAGCTGCAGTAACTCCTATACATGCACCTACTAAGGTGAAAGGAATAGCATATTTTAAAAGGTTTTTACTACCTAATCCACTTTTAAGATATTTAATTGAACTTGTCAATGAAGCACATGTAGCTGAAAATTTATTTGTTCCGAGAACCATATGTGAGGGAAGTCCAGCCATATAATATGCAGGAACACTTATTAATCCGCCACCTCCCGCTATAGAATCAACAAATGCTGCAATAAAACCAGCAAAACATAATAGAATAATTTTCATTAGTAACACTCCTAAGTCTTTAAATTATTTCGCTTATATAATTATAAATGATTATCATGCAATAATAAAGCTAAAAGTGAAAGACTACTTGAGAAATTACTAAAGAACAAATAGGAAAAAAGAATCCATTTAGTATAACATACTAAATGAATTCTAAGATTTTGTTAATTTTAATTATATACTTCCAATTCCCAAATCGAATATCCCCAATCGGTTGCTCTTTCTACACCTTGCATTTTAATATACCTTGTTTGTTGGTCAATGTTTATTGTATCTAAACCACCATCACTATTGTTTTCCGTAAAGATATCTGTCCAGTTAACAGCGTCATCAGATATCAGTATTTTATATTTTTTTCCATAGGCATTTTCCCATTTGAGATTTAGTTTACTAACAGCAGTCATTTCTTCTAAATCCACATAACACCAAGCAACATCATCATAGTCACTAGCCCATCTAGTTTCTATGTTACCATCAACAGCCAAATGACCGTTAAATGAAGTGGAAGGTTCTACACCGGATACGAAAAATGGTTTATTAATAGCTATATTATTAGTAGGAGATACATCAGAGCCATAAACACTGAAATCATATAAAGAATATCCCCAGTTGGTTTTTCTTTTGACACCTTGCATCTTGACATATCGTGCAGTTACAGGTGAAAAGTTAATAATGTCTTCTTCACCATCTGAATCACTTTCAATATAAACGTCTGTCCAATTCACTGCATCTTCAGAAACTTGTATTTTATATTTCTCTGCGTATGCATCTTCCCATAATAATTTGACACTATCTACAGTATATATATTCATCAAATCCACATAGATGAATTCGTCATCACTATAATTACTTGACCATCGTGATGTTGTATAACGGTCAACTGCCTTATCAGGAGTAAATAATGTATTATTTTCTGTTGAAGATGCAGTTACCGGCTTAGTATAAGCTAAATTATTCTCATCTATCGGAGGCAATTTTTCAGTAGGGGTAAGGTTAATTCCCGGAGCATTACCTATTTCTAAAGTTCTAATCACAAAATCTTCATAGGTATGAGAATCTTTCTCTCCCCATAATTTTTCTGATAATATCTTTAGTGCAGGCTGAATAAGTTTATCACAGTCTTGTTGTGAAACTAAATCCCTTTTATCATCTAGCCAAATATTAAGTTTACCACCTAGCAGTTGTTCATTATCAGGAGCTAATTTATTAGTTCTAGCTCTGTTAAATATATGAGGTTCCCACTGTTCATATAAAACAGGTAAATCGGGTACCCAGCTGGTCTTAGGAACGATATATAAATAATCTCCACTAGAATTAATGACTTTGTTTCCGTTGTTCACACAATTATTGACATCAAAATTGCCTTCCCATACATCAATAATAATATCTGAGTCAGGTACAGTGGTTCCACTTTCATGTTGCCATCCAGTCCAAACACGGACATTTTTTCCAAGATTCTTCACATAATCAGCCATAATATTATAATATTGACGATATGATTCACCACCACCATCATATTCATCACAACCAATATGAAAATTGGGTGCCCTAAATAAAGGAACATATTCATCATATATTGATTGCATAAAAGTATATGTATCAGGATTATTTAAATCAAGATATCGGTCACCTTTATTAGGATTAATTAAATCTGGACGAATCTTAGTATAAGGTCTTGCATGAGAGGGTGAATCAAATTCAGGAGTTATAGTCACTCCATAAATATCACCTAGATCTTGAAGCTCATTAACTTGTTGCTTAGTATAACTACCATCTGTAGCTGTTATATCAGGATATGTGGTACTTTCTAAACGGAAAGCCCAATATCCATCATACCAATCATCAGTCCAATGTATATGGAAATCATTCATTTTGAACCATGACATTAATTTTACATAATCCCTTAGAAAATCAATAGTAAAATATTTTCTGGATACATCAATCA
Source organism: Vallitalea longa (assembly GCF_027923465.1). Taxonomy (NCBI): domain Bacteria; kingdom Bacillati; phylum Bacillota; class Clostridia; order Lachnospirales; family Vallitaleaceae; genus Vallitalea; species Vallitalea longa. The sequence continues at coordinate 12,402 of NZ_BRLB01000007.1, read as the reverse complement.
TGAAAGCACGTTCTTCATACATTGGATAATCTTTGATATTTCCTCTAGGGATTGAATCTTTTGTAGTATCAGCAGCCAAAATCTGTAGGAGAGTTCTTGTCCCATAAAAGGCACCATCAGCAGTATTAGCAGTTAATCTTATCATAGTATCAATATCCATAAGATATCCTTCATCACCAATACTAGTATCTTGACAGTCTAGAGTAATATATATGTCACAATCAGCCGGATCGTCAGAAACTACTATAGATAGATCTAGATTTTCATTGATAAGCTTTATTTCTTCTTTAAATGATGTCATTCTAGTCAATAATTCCATTTCAAAAGATGGATCGATACATACACGTGATAATGGGGTAAGTGTGAAACATCCAGTTTCTCCAGTCCATTCTTGTAAGGCAGGAATAACATTGGGTTGTGGATTAGTATCACTAGCTGATACAGGTAATGAGCTAAATAGAGAAAAGATTAGTAATAGAACTAATAACGAGTAGGTATAATGTCTGAAAATTTTCTTAAATAATTTCATATAAAGATACCTCCTAATTTTATTATAAAAACTGTCTAACAAAAAAACAGTTTTTAGCAATAATAAAAGCATTAACAATATACATATGTATCATTGAAAATACATATATATAAAGCTAATGCCTATATATAGTAACACGCTTATTATAAATAGTATTAAATTAATATAGTTAAATGAATATATATATTCTGATTGTGTCTATAAATTTATTATAATAAAAGAGCTCACAAAATGCAAGCTCTTTTATTGAATATACTAAATATTATTACAACTATTGTATTTTGAATTGATGGAAACCTTTTTTACCTTTTTTGATTAACATAGTACCATCTTCTTTGAAATCATTATTTGTTAACGTTCTATCAATTGTATCTACTTTTACATCATTTACTTTTACGCCACCTTGTTGAATCATTCGACGTCCTTCAGAACGTGTAGGAACAAGTTTAGCCTTTATAAGAGCGGAAATGATATCCATGCCTTCTTCAAACTCATCTTTTGTAACTTCAGTAGTCGGAATAGAACCACTTTTAGCTCCTCCGGTAAATAAAGCTTTCGCAGCTTCCATTGCTTGTTTTGCAACAGTCTCACCATGAACTATTTTTGTGATTTCATAAGCAAGTACTTCTTTAGCTTTATTGATTTCAGCGTCTTTCAATGCACCTAAACGTCTAACTTCTTCCATAGGTAAGAATGTAAGAAGACTTAAGCATTCTTCAACTTTAGCATCTTCAACATTTCTCCAATATTGATAGAATTCATAAGGGGAAGTCTTTGCGGGGTCAAGCCATACAGCACCTTTTTCGGTTTTACCCATTTTCTTACCTTCACTTGTAGTAAGAAGCTTAAAAGTCATACCGAATGCAGGTTTTTGTTCTTTACGTCTTATTAATTCAACACCACCTAGAATGTTAGACCATTGATCGTTACCGCCTAATTCAAGACAGCAGTTATATTTTCTATTGAGAGCCAAGAAGTCATAAGATTGCATTAGCATATAGTTGAACTCTAAGAATGTAAGACCTTTCTCCATCCTGGATTTATAGCATTCAGCTGTAAGCATTCTATTTACAGAGAAATTAACACCAATTTCTCTTAAAAAATTAACATAGTTAAGATTAAGTAACCAATCAGCATTATTAACCATTATAGCTTTATCATCTTCAAAGTCAATGAATTTAGATAACTGTTTTTTAAAACTTTCGGCATTATCGTTAATCTGTTCTTGGGTCATCATCTTACGCATATCTGATTTTCCAGTAGGATCTCCTACCATTGTTGTACCGCCGCCAATAAGAATTATTGGTCTATGACCAGCTCTCTGCATATGAGCCATAGCCATAACTGGTAAAAAGTGACCTACAGTTAAACTATCAGCAGTTGGATCGAATCCTATATAAAATGTGACTTTTTCATTCTCTAATAATTCCTTAATTTCTTTTTCATGGGTTGTTTGTTCAATAAATCCTCTTTCCATTAACACATCATATGCGCTCATAATGAACCTCCTAATGTAACTTTATTCAATATTTATAATCCTATCATAACTTATGTTAGGATTCAAGTATTTTTAGTGTACACTATAAATCATAAAAACGGCACTTTTGCATATATATAGATAAAGAAAGTAATACAAGTTATTTATTGTTGCAGAAATTAAAGTAGTAAAGGGAGATGATTGTAATGTGCGGAATTACTGGATGGGTTAATTATAATAGAAATATTATTGAGGAAAGAGATACTATACACAGTATGACGAATAAATTGGTTCATAGAGGACCAGATGAATATGGCTTTTATTATAAAAAAAATATCTTGTTAGGTCATAGAAGATTAGTGGTCATTGATCCTGAAGGTGGAAAGCAACCAATGACTAAAAAAATCTCGCAATACGAGTATACTATAGTTTATAATGGTGAATTATATAACACAAAAGAATTAAGAGATACACTAATAAAAAAAGGTTATAAATTCAGGTCAAATTGTGATACGGAGGTAGTACTCGTATCATATATTGAATGGGGTGAAGATTGTACTACATATTTTAACGGAATATTCGCTTTTGCAATATGGGAAGAAAAGTCGAAATCACTATTTCTTGCAAGGGATAGATTAGGAGTGAAACCTTTATTTTACTCATACATAAATGGTTCGTTCATTTTCGCTTCTGAAATTAAATCTTTACTGGATTTTCCAGATATGGAACCTGTATTAAACGAAAATGGACTTTTAGAATTATTTAGTTTAGGACCAAGTAGAGCACTCGGTAGCGGAGTATTTAAAAATATATTTGAATTGAAACCTAGCGAATATATATTGTTGACACCAAAAAAATTATATAAAAATATTTATTGGAAACCAATAACCAATTACCATACAGAGAATGAAGAATCTACATTTGAACATACTGCTTTTTTAGTAGAAGATGCTATTAAAAAACAGCTGGTATCAGACGTACCCATATGTACTTTTTTATCAGGAGGCCTTGATTCAAGTGGAATTTCATCTATAGCTAGTGAATATTTTAGAAATAGATCAAAAAAACTTACTACATATTCTATTGATTATGAAGATAATGATAAATATTTTATAGCTTCTGATTTCCAACCAAGTAATGATAATATATGGGTAGAAAGAGTTAAAGGATATATTGGTTCAAATCATAAAAAGATAACTATTGATACAAATATGCTAGTTGAAGCGTTAAAAGATGCTGTTTTAGCTTATGATCTACCAGGTATGGCTGATATTGATTCATCATTAATGCTGTTTTGCCAAAATGTTAAAAATGTACATACTGTTGCATTATCCGGAGAATGTGCAGATGAAATATTCGGTGGTTATCCTTGGTATAGAAAAGAAGAGGACATATATTTTGATGGTTTTCCATGGAATAAACATATTAATCAAAGGAAATCATTTTTGTCAGGAGAATTAAATAAGTTAAAACTGCAAGAATTTGCCAATAATAAATATAAAGAAACAATTAGTGAGATTGATTTTCTAGATGATGAATCAGAATATGAAAAGAGAATAAGAAAACTTACATATATTAATTTGAAATGGTTCATGCTAACATTATTAACACGAAAAGACAGAATGAGTATGTATAAAAGCCTTGAAGTAAGAGTACCCTATGCCGACCATAGAATTGTAGAATATACATGGAATATTCCATGGCATATTAAAAATCATAATAATATAGAAAAAGGACTTTTAAGGAAAGTACTCAGTTCATATTTACCAGAAGATGTCGTATACAGAAAAAAATCACCTTATCCCAAAACATATAATCCTGATTACAGTAAATCTGTTAAATTAATTCTAAAAGATATCTTAGATGATGGCAATAGTCCAATACATAATTTAATAAATACTAAGAATGTATATAATCTAGTTAATGACCATGAAGAAAAATTTATTACACCATGGTTTGGACAATTGATGAAAGAACCTCAATTTATAGCTTATCTTATTCAGCTTAATTACTGGCTCAAATATTATAAGGTCAAAATAGATTATTAAAAAGTCAATTAATGAAATTTAATTGATGTATGAAGGGATGAGTGATTAATGAATAAAAAAAATGTTAGACGTCGAAATAAAAATAGATACGTAAGAAATCGTCAAAATGAACAAACTTATTCTAGCAAAATTGCAATAAAGGTTTTCATATGCTTCATCATATTACTTGCAACTCTTTATTTTAAAAAATATGAAGTCAAAGTAGGAGAATTTGATGTAGATAGTATTTATGAAGTATTATATTATAATGAAGATTTTAAGGAATTATCCAACAAAGTACTTAGAATTGGTAGTGATACTGCTGAAAATAATTCTATAGATATGGATAGTAATCAAAAATAATATAGTACGGATGTATAATAATTGCAGACTCTTAACATAGTTTTTTAAGAGTCTGTTGTTTCTCTTCTTTAATCGATGTATCTTATCTATATTTCTTGTTTTATAGTAAATAAATCTAATTTATATGTATACTTCCTAGGATATATCAAATTTTAGTTGTTATATTGCTAAATATATTATATTATAATATAAGTTAAATAAAAAAATTACATATACTAATTAATGCAAAATTCATATAGATTAAGGAGTTTTATAAATGAATAAGAAATTAAGACTTACGGATGAAGTTCTGTTAAGTGTTGAGAAACCGGCACGATATTTAGGGAATGAGATCAATGTCATAAATAAAAATATTGATGAAGTAGATATAAGATTCGCCTTATGTTTTCCAGATGTATATGAAATAGGTATGTCTCATGTTGGACTAGCTATTTTATATGATTTTCTTAACAAAAGAGAAGATACCTTCTGCGAACGTGTCTTCTCTCCATGGAATGATCTTGAAAAATTAATGAGACAAGATGATATTGAATTGTTTGCACTTGAATCTCAAGATAGTGTTAGAGATTTTGATTTTCTAGGGTTCACAGTCCAATATGAAATGAGTTATACTAATATACTAAATGCATTGGATCTAGCGGGTATGTCAGTGTTTAGCAAAGATAGGGAAGAATCTGATCCAATCGTGTGTGCAGGTGGTCCATGTACTTATAACCCTGAACCAATAGCAGAATTTATTGATTTCTTTTATATTGGAGAAGCTGAAACAACTTTGCCTAAAATTTTAGAAATGTATAAGGCACATAAACAACAAGGAAAAACTAAAGAAGAATTTTTGATTGAACTTCTTGATGTAGAAGGTGTTTATGTACCAAAATTTTATGATGTTACTTATAAAGAGAACGGAGAAATAGAAGAATTCAAACCTACTCATAAAAATGCAAAAACAAAAATAGAAAAACAGATAGTAATGGATCTTACCGAAGCTCCTTATCCAAGTAAACCTCTAGTTCCACTTATTCAAACAGTTCATGACCGTGTTGTTTTGGAGTTGTTCAGAGGATGTGCAAGAGGTTGCCGTTTCTGTCAGGCTGGTATGATATATCGTCCATTAAGGGAAAAAGATGTCAATGTTCTTAAGAAACAAGCTACAGAATTAATTAAGAATACAGGACATGATGAAATTTCTCTTATTTCTTTAAGTTCTAGTGATTATACTGGTCTTGAGGAACTGACTGACTATTTGATTGATGAATTTGGTAATGATAATCATGTAAATCTTTCTTTACCATCACTTAGAATCGATAAGTTTTCATTAGATATTATGGGTAAAGTTCAAAAACAACGAAAAAGCAGTATTACTTTTGCACCTGAAGCAGGTTCACAGAGACTTAGGGATGTCATTAATAAAGGTATTACAGAAGAAGATATCCTCTCAGGCTCTTCAGAAGCATTTAAAGGTGGTTGGACAAGAGTTAAACTGTATTTTATGCTTGGCCTTCCAACAGAAACTTATGAAGATATACAAGCAATCGCCAAGCTTGGACAAGATATAGTTGAAAAATATTATGAACTTCCAAAAGAAGTTAGAAAGAGAAGGCCACAGATTGTTGTCAGTACTTCATTTTTTGTACCAAAAGCTTTCACACCATTTCAGTGGACCGCTCAAGATACCTATGAAACTTTTATGGAAAAACAAACATTCCTTAACGGTAAAATAAATAAAAAGAGTATAAAGTATAATTGTCATGATGTACAAACCAGTATGTTAGAAGGTGTCATGGCTAGAGGAGATAGAAAAATATCAAAAGTTATATATAGCGCTTGGAAAAACGGAGCAGCATTTGATGCTTGGTCAGAGTTTTTTAAATTCGACTATTGGAAAAGAGCATTTGAAGACAATGATGTAGACCCATTATTTTATTCATCTAGAGAACGCAAATTCGAAGAGATATTACCTTGGGATTTTATTGACACTGGAGTTACAAAAGAATTCTTGTACAGAGAATACTTACGTGCCAAAGAAGGAGTTATCAGTAAGAATTGTATTGATTCTTGTATGAATTGCGGGGCAAAAAGTTTTGGTGGAGGTATTTGTTATGTTGATAAGAATTAAATTTACTAAAGAGGGTACAATGAAATTTATTGGTCACTTAGATCTAATAAGAAATTTTCAAAGAGTATTTAAAAAAGCTGAATTTCCAATAGCTTTTTCAGAAGGTTTTAATCCTCATCCAATCATGTCTATAGGAGCACCACTTTCTGTTGGTATAACTAGTGAGGCAGAATATTTGGATGCAAAAGTAACTGAAGATATAGATATCAATTATCAAATTGAAAATCTGAATAATCATACACCAGAAGGAGTCAATATCATTAACATCATTGTACTTCCAGAAAAAGCTAAGAGCGCTATGGCTCTTATTGATGCCGCTAAATATAAAATAGATATAAAAAACATTATTATCAATGATGATATGATTAATAATCTAATGTCAAAAGACAAGATAATTGTACAGAAAAAAAACAAGAAGAATGTAATAAAAGATATTGATATCAAACCAGGTATCCTAAATGTAGCTATGGCATCTGAAAATACATTGTTATTGCTTATTGCTACAGGAAGCAGAATGAACATTAAACCTCAAGTAGTTCTTGAATCACTTTGCAAAGTCAACAACATGGAATATAATAAATTTGATTATAAAATTCATAGACAAGAGATATATTATATTAGCAATAATAAATTTCTTCCCCTAGATAAGATTTCACAGGAGTGTTAAGATGTCATATAAATTAGTTGTCTCAAAAGATGAAAATGTAATTTACAGTGCCTTATTGGATGAAAAAAGAAGATTAATAGAACTTGGAATAAGTGAAGAGAACAGTCATGAGCTTGTGGGGAAAATATATATAGGTAAAGTGGTTAATGTTGTAAAAGGTATGAATGCCGCATTTATCAATATAGGTCGAACCAAGAATGCATATATGTCACTTGATGATAGTTCAGATATAATTTACACCAAAAGCAATAATTCTAAAAAAATATCTATAGGTAATGAATTATTAGTACAGATAGTAAAAGATGAAAATGGTAGCAAGGGTTGTGTAGTATCACCTAACATATCCCTTACAGGTCGTTACGTAGTACTGACAAAAGGTAAAAACTTCGTAGGTTTATCTGGTAAAATCAAGGGTAATGAAGAAAGAGAACGATTGAAAAATATTGTAGAAAGACATTTAACCGATTCTTTCGGATTCATAATTAGAACTAATGCATTTGAAATACAAGAAGAACTTATAGAAAATGAAATACAAGAACTTATAGCTCAATATGATACTATCATAAATACAGCAGAATATAGGACATGTTATACAGAAATATATAAAGGGATAGACTCAGTACTGAAATTTGTTAGAGATATGTATGATACTAGTATTGATGAATATGTAATAAATGACGAAGAACTGTATGAGCAAGTATACGCATATATGGAAAAAACAAATCCTGATTTAACTAGTAAAATTAAGTTATATAAAGATAACAATCTATCCCTTATGAACTTATATGGATTAGGTGTCAAAATCAAAAAAGCTCTATGCGAGAAAGTATGGTTGAAATCTGGAGGTAACATAGTCATACAGCCAACAGAAGCATTAGTTTCTATTGATGTTAATACATCCAAATATACTGGGAAAAAAAATTTGGAGGAAACTATATTTAAAACAAACATTGAAGCTGCAAAAGAAATAGCATATCAAATTAGGCTAAGAAACTTATCCGGTATCATTATAGTTGATTTTATTGATATGAAAGATAAAGAACATAATAAACAACTGTTAACCAAATTGAGTTCTTTTGTTAAAAAAGATAGAAATAAAGTTTTTGTAGTAGGAATGACTGGATTAGGTTTAGTAGAAATGACTAGGAAAAAGACCAGTAAACCTCTATATCAACAGATAAATAAGAATTCATGAAAATTTTTATTGAATAATAATGAAACCCAAACAGATAAATAATACTCATTGGTAAGAATTAGGTCAAAAGCTGATTTTTATTGGTGAGTTTTTCTTATTTACAAAGAAATAAGTTATTTCATTTATTGGAATAACATTGCACAATACTCATTGTTTTTTTATAATATTACAATATATTAATTATATAAAGAAAATATTGACAATTTAACTTGCATGGTTTATTATATACATACAGAATAGTTTGTTAATATCTTAGTTTACTTTATTTATGTATATTAATATTATATATTACTGCTGATATTTAAATGATAATCTATAGTTAGTTAAATATAAATTGTATTTAACAGCGTTTGACTATAATAATAATGTTAAGTGCATTTAGGTATAATTTGTTGATCAATGTTTATAATTATATTCAAATAACAACTTTAAAAATTTAAATTGGATTGTTATCTTTTTAACAATTCATCTGATTAATTTTTTACTCTACGATGCCAACAATCTAATGGATTCATATATAATCATGTTTCAGTTTTTATGTGTATACCAGTATAAAAACAATATTATGAACTACAATTCAAACATTAATTTATATCAGATTAAAAATACATATTGAGAGAGGTGTTTAGATATGAAAAAATATTTATGTTATATTATGAATAGTACGTAATAATTGTATTATGAAAATAATTATATTCAAACTCAATAAAACCGCTAGTTATTATGACTGATAAAATGTATTATATAATTGAACGAATCAACTAGATTGGTTGGTAAGTAACCTAACTCATATAAAATATATAATTTTGGAGGGAAACTAATGAAAAAACTAATGAATCTTATGTTAGTAACAATTATGGTAATGTCAATGGGTTTATCAGCATCTGCAGCGATTAATACTGATGTTGAGGATTATGCTCCAGTTATCGGGAATTTTAAATATGATCCTCAAGTAGCACAAAAAATTCATCATAAAGAAATGTTAGCAGATAAGTATTATAATGCTAAAGTAAGTGGCAATATAGAAGAAATGAAAAATTATAAAATGCAACTAGCACCAGTTGATAAATCAACTCATTCATTAAAATCGACATCTTCTACTAGTAGTAGGTTATCAATATATCAAGTGGCACAGGAAAAAAATTATTGGTGTGGATATGCAGCAATCAAAAGTTTATTAGATTTTGAAGGAGTATCAAAAACACAGACAACTATAGCTCAAGAAGTATATAAAACTTCAAATTCTTGTCCATGGTATTTATCAAATGGAGATAGTAGAGATCAATTTCCAGTGCCTAATTATCTAGAAGATAAAATCGGATTTTATTATATTCCTTACCCATATGGAGCAGCTGGTACTACAAATGTACAAGCTAGTAATATAAAACCTAAAGTAGTTGCAACAATAGATGCTGGACATGGATTAATGGCTTGTGGTAGGTCATATGGTAATATTTCTGGTCACGCAAGTATATTACCAAATTATCCTGCAAAAGAAATCGGTCATTGGTTGGCTATCGATGGTTATAAAGATAGTGGAGATGATACTTGGATAGTTGATCCAGCTAAATCTGATGCAGTAAGTTGGGGAGATAATATAAGTAAATACTATTCAATTACTACAGACAAATTAGCCGCTTTTGTCAAAGCTAGAGGTTTAGTATGGTAATAAATTAATTATAAGCAGAGATTAATCAAGTTATTAATCTCTGCTACTAAATCTTATATATATAAGATCATATAAAAAAATTACATGTTTAAAATACTACGAAAGGATATATATAACTTATATTTATATGAATTTATTATAGAAGTTATTATATATAGTTATTGATATGAAAACTATAAAAGCGATATTAATTTACATCATTCTGATATGTATGCTTACATCTTGTGAGTCAAATAAGATCAATGAATCTATTAATGATATGCAAGAAAATAATTTAGCTGCTGATGATAAAAATATTAAAGAAAATACATATGATTTTTCTTGCGAAGTCGTATCAGCTGATAAAAATATAAATTATAGAAAACTAGATATACCTAAAGAGATAAATGGGTATCGAGTTTCAATCAATGGAATATTAGATAAAAATAATTTCCTGATATCACTTTATTCAGAAGAAACGCTCCCAATAAATCATGATATGGGTATATATGATATTAAAAATAATTCATACAATAGTATTGTGGAATTTAGTGATAATGAGGATTATGATATATGCCATTATGATAGTGAATACATTGTATTGCAAAAATCTGAGGATGAATGGCAAAATAAAAATCTGTACCTAATTAAGATAAAAGATAAATCTTCATCCTTAATACATGAATATACTTCGGAACATGGTTCGAGCTCAGCTATCAACAATAGCATAATAATAAAAGATAATAAAATTTATTTTGATGATATTGAAATAATAGATGATGAAATGAGTATTAAATTATATTGCTATGATATAAATAATGAAGAAAAAAACATTGTTAATCAAGATATTCAAAATCCTTTAATATATGATGATAGTATAATAGTAATAGGTAAAGACAAAAAGAACAATTTCAACATACTCAGAAGTATAGATAATAAGGATTTTCAACTAAAAATGAAAGATAATATAATGGAATTATATTCTAACAATAATTCTTTATACAGTATTATAAATAAATGTACCGATAGTACAGAAAAACATACAGTATGTGCATTAGTTGATCTAATCAATAATAAAGAGATATTTGAATCAAAAAATATCATTGACCAAGTTAAAGCAAGTTCTGAATTTGTAGCATGGAGAAATTTCAATGTCGAGAAACCTTATTTGTATAGTATAAGGCAAAACAGGATATTAAGATTTGACGATGTTGAAGAAGGCTATCATACGTTCATTATAAAAGATAACTATGGTATAATAATAACATCATTCATTAGTGAGGATGAAGATTATTATAATAATCTTAGATATTATTATTTTGAAGTTGATTAGTATTTATAGCATAAAATAATATTATAAATACTAATCAATATATAATAGATACCATGCGAATAAGTTCTAATTCTTTTTATGATATTTTTATTATTTTAATATCTAAACATTAATTTTTTCATTAATGTCCATAACTTTTACTTTTGAAGACACTAATTTTTGAAACTTATAAGGGTCAGCTTGTATTGGTGGGAAAGTGTTGTAATGCATAGGGATAGTAAGTTCTGGTTGGATTAATTGCACTGCTTTGCAAGCATCTTGTATGTCTATTGTAAAATTACCACCTATAGGTAACATCGCAATGTTAACATGCTCATCCTTAAGAAGTTTCATATCAAGAGTTAATCCGGTATCACCTGCATGATATATTTTTATATTATCACAATCAATTAAAAAGCCGCATGGATTACCTGCATAGATAATATCATTCTCAGGGGTAATGACTGATGAACCATGCAGAGCATTAGTCATTTTAATAATTATACCATCTAAAGTGGTTCTTCCACCAATATGCATTGTATGTACAGATATGTTTTTGTAGTTAAATAACAAGTAATTACCTAATTCAAAATTTGTTATGATAGTCGCTTCTGTACGTCTAGCCAATTCTACAGCATCACCTAAATGGTCACCATGACCATGAGTAACAAAAATATGTGTAAGTTCATCAAAATCTTCAATAGTAGCTGTACATTGTGAATTACCGGTTAAAAAGGGGTCTATTATTGCTCTGTAATCATCTGATTCCAGGTAGAAGGCTGAATGACCTAAATACTTAATTTCCATATTATCGCTCCTTTAATTCCTTTATTATATTTTTAATGGTAGTATTAATTTAAATAAACACCTATAAAATATTTTATCATAAAAATGGACTTATGAACTATAAAGAATAAATATTCTAATTTTATTGTTAAAACGCAAAGTTGTATAATGAAATGTCCGAATAAACAAAATAAAAAAGAAATGATTCATTTGAAGATTTCTGTTATAGTGTAATCACCACAAAAACAACTATAGGAGAAAATCATTCAAATGAATCAAATT